>JBDRGF010000016.1:0-54114 GCA_043818055.1 Pseudomonadota bacterium
AGTCCATCACCTGGGCCAAGCCCTTCGTTGCCAAATACTTTGTGATCGCGCTCGTCAACGTAGTCTTGCCATGATCCACGTGACCTATTGTGCCTACATTTACGTGAGGTTTCTTTCGCTCAAATTTTTCCTTACCCATAATCTTTCCCCTCCTTATTATCGTGAAGCGTCGTTCGTGAAGCGTCATTCGTAAAACCTCTTTCGCTTTACGCTTCACGCTTCACGACCTACGTTTCACGGCTTTTATTGAGCCGAGAACGGGAATCGAACCCGTGACCACATGCTTACCATGCATGTACTCTACCGACTGAGCTACCTCGGCGGTCAAAATCAGTTCTCAGTAAGTAGTATTTAGTAAGTAGTATTCAGCATCACCACTACGCACTAAAAACTGCTTTTCTTGAGCGGGAGACGGGTTTCGAACCCGCGACCCTCAGCTTGGAAGGCTGATGCTCTACCGCTGAGCTACTCCCGCTAAAAATCGGCTTTGCCGATTTTTCCCGATATACGATACACGATATACAAAGCTTAAAAAAATCGTGTGTCGTGTATCGGGACAAAAACTCCGCTAACGCGTAGTTTTTGTGGAGAGGGGAGGATTCGAACCTCCGAAGGCGTACGCCGACAGATTTACAGTCTGTTCCCTTTGACCGCTCGGGAACCTCTCCCTATCTTCCATAAAAACCCAATTTAAAAAGATCGAAAAAACACAAAAAACCAGCAGCAGCTAAAAGCTGGCTAGAAAAAAACATTCGATTTGAGCCGACGGCCGGACTTGAACCGGCGACCTACTGATTACAAATCAGTAGCTCTACCAACTGAGCTACGTCGGCAAAACTACTGGTAAAACATTACGTTTCGCACTTTTAAGCCCATTCTCAAATTAAATTAAAAGTCGCTTTAGTTCAAAAAGTTGCGTACTTTTAGGTAAGTTGCTGGATTTTGTCAACTCAAATCCCTCAAAAATTTAAGAATTTACACCTTTTTCGCCAGTTTTTGCCTTGTGATTTCCGACATGAATATCGCACCCGCAACCGATACATTAAAAGATCCTATGCAACCTCTCATAGGAATTGATAAAATGTGGTCACAATTCTCCCTCACCAGCCTTCTAAGACCCTTTCCTTCGCTACCCAACACAAGCAGATGATTTCTACTTCCAAAATCATAAGAATAGAGATTTTCTCCCTCGCTATCTGCCCCTACCACCCAAAAATTCTCCTTTTTAAGCATCTCAATCGCACGATTTAAGTTTGTCACCTGGACGATATCTATATATTCGGTGGCGCCGGCAGATGCCCTCTGTGCCGCAGGGCCAATCGGAGCGCTGTTGTTGGCCGGGAGGATGATACCATCCATGCCTGTCAGGTGAGCGGTGCGGATCAGCGCACCCAAATTCTGAGGATCGGTTATTCCATCAAGCATCAGGAGTGTCGAACCCCTCTCATTTTTTGTCGATTTTTGTAAGATATCTTCAAGTGAGCTATACTCAAAAGAGGAAACTTTTGCAGCCACACCCTGATTTTTCTCAACTCTGCTTAAGTTGAATATTCCATCCCGATCAAGAAGCTTCACAGACAGACCCGACGCGCGTGAGAGCTCTTCTATCCTTTGCAGGGTGATATCCTTTTTTCCCTTTGCAACGTAGATCTCAAATACCTTACGCTTCTTGGCTTTCAATATCTCAAGAACACAGTTTACGCCGCTAACTATCTCTGTTTTCATCTATCGATCGCTCTCTTGCTCTTTTTTCGATTCCGTTATGATCCTCTGCGCCACGTTAGGTGGTACCGGTTCATAATGAGAAAATGTCATCGTGTAGGTTCCAGCGCCGGAGGTTATCGACTTCAAACTCGCCGAATATTGATAGAGCTCGGACATCGGAACCTTCGCCTTGATCACGCCGGATTCCATGCCGCTCACTCTTCCTCTGCGCTGACTGATATCACTTGAAAGATCTCCCATATAGTCCTGTGGGGCGTAGACCTCGAGATCGACGACCGGCTCAAGAAGTTGTGGGGAAGCTAACTCCATACCTTTTTTGAAAGCCATGGATGCGGCAACCTGAAATGCAAGATCGGAGGAGTCGACGGCGTGATATGATCCGTCATAGACGGTCACTCTCAAGTTCACCACCGGATATCCAGCAAGCGTCCCCTTCTTCATAGATTCCTTGACGCCCTTCTCAACTGCGGGGATATATCTGCCGGGGATTGAACCTCCGACGACGCTGTCCACAAATTCGAATTCCTTACCGTCATGGGTCGGTTCAAGTCTCAGCCAGCAATCTCCAAACTGCCCGTGTCCACCGCTCTGTTTTTTATGCTTGCCCTGCACCTCGACCCTCTTTGTAATCATCTCCCTGAACGGAATATGCGGCTTACCCAGATCAACCTCCACACCGTAGCGCTCTTTGAGTCTCTTTATCATGACATCGATCTGTACCTCTCCCATGCCGGTGACTATCGTCTCCGCAAATTCCCTGTCGATGTGCATGTGAAATGTCGGATCGATGGCTATGAGCTTCTGAAGTCCGATGCCAAGCTTATCCTGATCCTTCTTCGTCTTCGGAATTACAGCAAGGGGAACGACCGGCGTTGGAAATTCGATCGGTTTGAATTTCAACCGTTCATTTTTTGTGGAAAAGCTGTCATTGATCGATGTCTCTTTGAGCTTCGCGACTGCAGCTATATCTCCGGCACTTATGGAGTTGATCTCCTCCCTATCCTTTCCCTTTACGGAAAGTATATGCCCGATCCTCTCAGAGGATGAGCTATTTGAATTGTACACATCATCCCCTGAAGTCAGCCTTCCGGAATAGAGTTTAAAAAAGAAGATATCGCCGATGCCGGGATCGGATGTGATCTTAAAGACGTGAGCAGCGACTGATCCGTTCGGATCGACAATCAGATCTTTTTCTTTTCCTTCACCATCTAAAACTTTTATCGGTGGAAGATCCGAAGGCGCGGGAAAGTGTTTTGAAATTGTAGCAAGAAACGCGGTCAGACTCGCGTTGTTATGAGCGCTGCCGACAAAGATGGGGCTGAGCTCTCCCTGGGCAATTCCCTTCACCATGCCAAATTTGAGATCCTCTTCGGAAAGATCTCCCTTCTCCAGATATTTATTCAGGAGCTCCTCCGAACTCTCAGCTATGGATTCCATCAGTTCAGACTTGCTCATCTTCGCCTCTTCGGCAAGGTCGGAAGAGACTTCTTCAATTGAAACTTTCTCACCGTTAACTTTATAGGCCTTCCCATCGAGAAGATCTACAACGCCTGTAAACGAGGCCCCTTTGCCGATCGGAATCTGAAAAAGAGCGGCTGCTGATTCGAGCTCATCTTTGATCGATTTTACAGCTTTATCCGGATCAGCCCTTTCATTATCCATTTTGGTGATAAAAAACATGCAGGGCTTATTCATTTGCTTGGCCACATTGAAAAGCCTGCGGGCATTAACCTCGACACCATTGACAGCATCTACGACTATGACAACAACATCACAAATATTCAAAGAGGAATAGACCTCCCCCAAAAAATCTGAATATCCGGGCGTATCTATTATATTGATCTTCGTGCTCTCCCACACAACAGGTAAAACTTTTGAAGTGATGCTCTGCCTGCGCTCCTGTTCGATCGGATCGTAATCGACCATCGATGTCCCATCATCGACCTTTCCCAAACGGGTATTTCCTTTTGATACAAAGAGCAAAGCATCTATCAACGAGGTCTTTCCCACACCCTTGCCACCGATCAGAACTACGTTACGAATATCCTTTGTCTCAAATTTGTTCACGGTTCCCCCCTCCTTGAATTTTCGTGAAGCGTCCACCCGTGAAGCGTAAAACGTCAATGGAAAAGGTTTATAATATAAGTTCCAAATGCGATTCAAATTATAATTTTTCCACCCACGCTTCACGCTTCACGTCATCCGTTTCACGTTATTTTTTCTTTTCCTCCTTTAAAACACTTGAAGATTTTTTATCTTCTTTTGCCGGAGCTATCTCCCACTCACTTGAATTGTTGTATTTTAAACCTGTCAACTTCGCCAGATGCTTGAATAAGTCAAAGCTCACCTTGTTCGCCGCATCGACGAAAAGAGCTTCATCAAAACCCTCTTCACCCTTTGACTTAAAGATTCCCTTTTTTGAAGTCTTCTCGGAATAAAACTCTGTGATCTGCTTTTTGTTCTTCGACACGAGGAGCTCAGCCTTGATCTTCACCTCTGCGCGTTCAGTAGTTGATGGATCTTTCTTCTTGCCGGTCGGCTTAAATGTGTCGATGTTGAGCTGCAGGAAAAGAGTGGACGGTTTTTTGTCACGAATGCGCGACTGAAATAAAATAGTCGAACCGGAAGAGAGTGAGTAACTTAAAAACTCCTCCTGCACCTTCTTTTTGAGATCCTTGAGAAGGTTGTTCACCTCAGTCTTAAGGGTACCGCTCAGATCCCCCAGCACAACACCATTCGATGTCACAGGAAGAACAACGATCTTCTCTACCTTCGTAAGGTCATAGTCGGACAGAGCCTCTTTTGTCACCTGCACCTTCGCCTGAACCAGGGATGGCAGAATAGCCAGAGAGAGCACCAAAGCAAAAATTCTGAAAAGATTCTTTCCGTTTACAACAAGCTTCTTTTTCATACAACCTCCCCACTTTTTAATTTTATTTTAGCTGTCTGACACATCGATGATGGTAAACTTTGTCCCTATGTACAATCTGGCAAAAAATTGTCAAGAAAAGTCCCGATGCCGCATGATTTTTCAAAGAAAAATCATCAGCGGCATCGAGGATCCCGCACCTGATGCGGGATCCATAGAAAAAATTCCTTCGTATATTAAGTTGCCTTAAGTATCTGGACAATCACCTCTCTCGAACGCGGCTTTTCGTCAAAATCTATCAAAACTACCTGCTGCCACGTCCCAAGAGAGAGGCTTCCACCTCTGATGGGCACCGATAGGTCGGTGCCGACGAGTGCCGACTTGATGTGGGCCGCGCCGTTACCATCCCCCCATTTCAGGTGATGTTTGTAGTGGGCCTTTTCAGGCGCTATCTTCTCAAAAACGGCTATTAGATCCTCAATCACACCAGATTCATATTCGATGGTCGTAATGGCAGCAGTCGAACCAGGAACAAAGAGATAGAGAATTCCATTTTCAATCTTCGATTTATCGACGATCGACTTTACCTTCTCGGTCATATCGATAAAATCATATCGCCCCTTGGTCTTGAAATTAATCGATTCCATTTCCCCCCCCTAAAAATATAACAACAATAATATAGGTGTAACACTATGAGGTGCAACTACAAAAATTTATTCTTCCTCACTCTTTACCGTCCAATTCCCGGACGCTTTGTGTCCGATGATCGGACGCTTTATCAAAATGTCACTCCGATAACTAGTTGATTTATAACAAATCACAAAATGGCACGATCCTTGCTAATGAAGCTTCGCATGTTAGGAAAAGTTTACAGCGCATCCATTTTGGGAATAGAAGCAAAAACGGTCAAGGTCGAGACCGATGTGAGGGATTCCAACCTTCCAGGATGGAGTATGGTGGGACTTCCCGAGACCGCGGTCAAGGAGGCAAGAGAGCGTGTCGCCTCTGCGATCAGAAATTCAGGTTACCGGCTTCTCAACAGAAGGATCACGACAAATCTTTCGCCGGCTGATTTGAAAAAGGTCGGCGCTCATTTTGATCTGCCAATCGCGATCTCGCTGCTCGCCGCTTCAAAAATCTGTCCAATAAAATCAGTTGAAAATATTTTATTTGCCGGTGAACTTTCGCTCTCCGGAAAGCTGCTTCCGATCAAGGGGGCGCTTGTGCTAGCACTCACAGCCCTCAACCACGGACTCAAGGCCATCGTCATTCCCCACGGAAATTTTAAAGAGGCTTCATTTGTGAAGGGGATCGAGATCATAGGTGTCGCCAATCTCGTCGAAGCGGTTCATTTTCTCACCGAAGGGACCATCCCGTTGCAAAATACG
Organism: Pseudomonadota bacterium; assembly: GCA_043818055.1. Taxonomy (GTDB): domain Bacteria; phylum UBA10199; class UBA10199; order 2-02-FULL-44-16; family JBDRGF01; genus JBDRGF01. Next base: position 5,983 of record JBDRGF010000016.1, read on the forward strand.
ATAGATGAAAATTTTCAAACCGATCAGGCCGCTCCCGATTTTTCCGAGGTGAGAGGACAATTGATCGCGAAGAGGGCGCTCGAGATCGCGTCATCGGGAGGACACAACGTATTGATGGTCGGCCCACCCGGAACGGGAAAAACGATGCTCGCAGAAAGGCTCCCTTCGATACTCTCTCCACTCTCCGAGAGTGAGGCTATCGAAGTCATGAAGATCAAAAGCTGTCACGGGGTTTTGTTGAACAGGGAATTCATACCGACGATTCGACCATTCAGGGCACCGCATCACTCTGCATCCGCTGTCGGACTCTCGGGTGGCGGCAACAATAACACAAGCCACATCGGGGAGATCTCGCTCGCGCACAACGGCGTCCTCTTTCTCGATGAGCTGCCCGAATTCAGACGCGATGTGCTTGAAGTGTTAAGGCAGCCAATCGAGCGCGGGATAGTGCACATCGTGAGGGCTGGTTTAAGCATCTCATATCCGGCGAAGTTCATGCTGGTGGCGGCTATGAACCCTTGCCCTTGCGGATATTATGGCCATCCGGCAAAACCCTGTATATGCTCTGTCTCTCAGATCATCCATTATAATAAAAAGATATCGGGGCCTCTCATCGACAGGATCGATCTTCATATAACGCTTCAACCGCCATCGCATTATGAGCTGATGAATGCGGGGAGCGCGGAGGTTTCATCTGCAATCAGAGGGCGAGTGCTGGCAACACGGGAGATTCAGCAGAGGCGATACAAAGGGAAAATCGACTGCAATGCTGAGCTCAAGGCGAAGGATCTCGAAGAGGTCTGCGCCCTCACTCCAAATGATAAGCAGTTCTTGATAAGCGCCTCCGAGCGGATGAACATCAGCGCGAGATCGCTGCACAGGATACTGAAAATTTCGCGAACGATCGCCGACATGTCGGGAGAGGAAAATATCAACACATCCCATATTTCCGAGGCCATGCAGTACCGGCCATCGGAAGAGAGAATCTGACAATGTTGCTATCCATAGTATTCAGAGGCGAGGGAGTGGAATCTTTGAAGAAAGATGCGACCTTGAGAGAATTCACAGAGAACCTCAGAAAATTTAAAATCAAGGAGTGCTCAAAAATCCACGATCTGACGATCATACACTCCGAGATGCATCTTCTCTTTAGATTGCGGAATAATGATGTTGAAGGGAATATTGAAAAGATTAAGAAAATTCTTATTGCACTTCATTCAGACAAATCAGTTCACTTCCGACCTAAAAACCATCACCCCCTTCTGCCCTACAGGCACCTTCCCCCGTCAAAAAGGGGGAAGGGCAAAGATGAACTTGAAACGCATCACAAGGTGCTGAACACTGAGGAGCTCGCCTTTTGCACGTGCCGCTACTATCATTGGCTGCCGGTCATTAGAGGATATGTCGATGCCCCGAAGGACTGGGAACTTTCAGGATACTCGTTTCACATTCTGGGAAAGAGAAATGGAATAATTGAAGGAGTGCTTGATCCCCTTTCGTCGATTGATCTTGCTGAAGTAATTTACGAATCGAGTTTTATACCGGATGGGAAGTATCATTTGTGAGGAGCAAGCAGGAAAACAAGGGCGGTTCACGAACCGCACCTACACTGACAAACACTAAAACCGAATATCATCGACTTCGGAGTTCTTTGTCTTGACCGGTTTTTTGGAGACGGGGACTTTGGGTTTGTCTTTTTCGAATTTCAATGTTGGATCGAAGCAGGCGCGGCATCTCGCTTCGTACCTCTCGCCGGAGCCGACGACTACCTGTCCTGCTTCATCCGTGAGGCGCTGCGATCTCGTGGCAAGGCCGCCGCACACCATGCAGACTGCCTTGAGCTTCAATATCGAATCTGCGATGGCTAGAAGTTCTGGCATCGGGCCGAATGGATTGCCAAGATAATCCTGATCTAGACCGGCGACTATAACTCTGAGTCCCCGGTTGGCGAGCTTTTGCACAACCGTGACGATCTCATCGTTGAAAAACTGCGCTTCGTCGAGTCCGACGACGCGCGTGTTGTCATCGAGCTGGTCGAGGATTTCGTTCGGGTTGTTCACAGTCTGACATTCAGATTTCTGTTTGCTGTGCGACGCGATAAAATCGTTCTCATAGCGATCATCGAGAGAGGCCTTGAAAATCTGCACCCTCTGTTTTGCGATGCGGGAGAGCCTCAATCTTCTGATCAGCTCTTCAGTCTTGCCTGAAAACATCGGACCGCAGACCACCTCAATCCAGCCTGTGAATCTTCCTTGATTGTAGTGCATGATTCCTCCAGTTTACAGTTAACAGTGTGCAGTTAAACCCTCGCATATAGAGCTTTTACTGCAAACTGTGAACTGAAAACTGTTAACTAATAGTTTCATATATCAAAGGCAGCGCTTCTGCCCGCTCGCCTATACCTACCGACTTCTCCAGCAAATGCATCGCCTCGTTTTTCTTTGCTTCATCATTATAATGAATCACGGCGATCGCACCCCCTGCATCCACCTCTGCTCCCAGCTTTGCAAGCCACTCAATTCCGACTGCGGGATCGACCTTGTCTGTGTGAGCCCTTCTACCTGCGCCGAGTAGGACAGTTGCGAAGCCTACCTTTTCTGTATCAATACAATTCACATATCCCGAAGAGGAGGCTTTGAGATCAACCTTATGCTTCGCCTGTGGAAGTTTCTCTGGATCGTATATCGCCTTCGCCCTTCCTCCCTGCATATCGACGAGCTCGGCGAATCTCTCAAGGGCTTTGCCGCTGGCAATCGCGCTATCGTATTTCTTTCTCCCCTCTTCCATCGAAGAAACCAGATCCGCCAAAAGGAGCATCTTCGCTGAAAGCTCTCTGCAGAGTTCTGTCACATCGGCAGGCCCCTTTCCATTCAGGATATCTATCGACTCCTTCACCTCCAGAGCATTGCCGATCATCCTTCCAAGGGGCTGGTTCATATCCGTTATAAATGCGCTGATCTTTTTGTCTGAGCGCTTGCCAATATCAATAAGTGTATTAGCGAGCCTTCTCGCCTCGTCAATATGCTTCATGAAGGCGCCACTACCCACCTTCACATCTATCACCAGCGCATCGATTCCTTCTGCGAGTTTCTTGCTCATGATCGACGCGCTAATTAGTTGAATCGAATCGACAGTCGCTGTGACATCGCGAAGTGCGTAGAGCTTTTTGTCAGCAGGTGCTATATCCTCGGTCTGGCCGATGAGGGAGAGATTTAACTTTTTCAATACCTTTTTATATTCCTTCAGAGTGAGATCGGTACGAAAACCGGGTATCGACTCGAGCTTGTCGAGCGTGCCGCCAGTGTGACCCAAGCCCCGTCCCGAGACCATAGGCACAACACCTCCCGAAACTGCAACGACCGGGGCGATGACAAGAGACGGCTTATCCCCCACACCTCCTGTGGAATGCTTATCGACCTTGACCCCTTCGATCTCGCTCAGATCGACAACAGTCCCGGAATGAAGCATCGCGTGAACGAGGAGATTCGTCTCTTCGGGGTTGAGCCCTTTTAAAAACATGGCCATGAGCCATGCAGAGAGCTGATAATCGGGTATGGTGCCATCAGCAGCGCCCTTTACCATGTAATTGATTTCATCACTCGATAGCTTTTTCCCATCGCGTTTTTTCTTGATGATGAGAACAGTATTCATAATCCACTTGTAGTAACTGAATTTGAAAAGTTCAAGAGATATTATCCAAGAGGTATTATTTAAAGAGAGATAAAATATCGATGCCAACCCGATCGATATGACTGGTAAGTTCTGTATTCACAATATCTGAATAAACTGTCAAACTTAACTTCCAGGGAAGAAACAAGTCTTCATAATCCATACTAATTCTGGTCAATTGTTCGGAAAAGATGTCTCTTCCTTTGAAAGCCAGGTCTATATCGGAACCATCCTGAAAATTCCCTTTTGCCCGGGAGCCGTATAAAATAACTGCTTCAATATTTTTATATTGTGATATTATCCCGATGATTTTTTGCCAATTGACGTCCGAAATACCGCCAATCATTGCTGTTCCTCAAAGTATTTATGAAGAGCGACGAAGGGCTCTTTGTATTTTTTGGCTATCTTCAAATAAATATCCTCAACCACTTTTTCATCGTAGAGGTGTGTTGTCAAATTTCGGGATTTAAGCATGTCAAACCATATCATTCCATCTTGAATGATTCCATCCTGAAAAGCCTGTTCAAGTACAGGCCTCGGACCTTTAGCATCGGCATAGCCTCTTTCATAAATCAAAAAGTCCTGTAGCGTTTTCCAGGCCAGCTCAAAGGTATATTCAAAGCATTGAATAATTCCCTGTTTTTGCAGAATATCAGGGGAGTTTACCTCAAGACCAGCTTCTAATTGAACAAGTGCTTTTTTATAATTTTGATATCGCTGCTTCCAACGTATATCCTGATTTTTTCGAACCATAGGGAATTTTATGTAGAAAAAGAGTTCTAAATGCAACGTGTTTTTTAAAGCTTTTTTAACAGCTGGGAAAAATTACTCTTTCTCATTTTTTTATGAGCCTGGTTTATGGAATGTAAAATAGATGAATATTACGGCATGAGCATGGGGAAGATGTCTGGTGCGGGTGAATTTTTGAGAGTTTTTCTGGCAGTATCGATCTTAATTCTCAGCTTCTTTATTTGCTCTAACAAAATTTTTGGAAGGGATATGTAGCATTTACGAGACTTTTTTATTTTCTTTTTCCTTGGTGGAAATCTCTTCGCGAAAAATATGGCAGTCGGAATTTTGCCGTTTCTCCATTCCCTCAAACTCTTGTTGAGCGCAGGGATAAACTCACTCCATCTTATCCAGTCACCCATCGAATCATACCATGTGTTAAAAGTGGGTTTTACATGTTTCTTTTCATAGATTGCCACCGTGAGCATCTTGCTTGCGAGCCTTGCCTCCTCTGTTCTCATACGAAACAACAATGAAGAGGCCTTTTTCATTTTGGGAATTCCACCATTGAAAAACTTTTCTATCATCAAATTGGGATGGGCATCTCTTCTTCGAATCTGCTGTAGCAGACACTTAACTAATAATGGGGTGGGAGAGGCCTTTGCATTGAATAGCACAATAACCATTCCTGTTAGAAACATAAGATCAGTTTTATCATTAATTTCTCTGTCTAAATAGTAAAAAACATATGTCTCCATATTGACTAAAGCCCAAATCGCTGCATTTGCTTCATCGAAAATTTTATGTGTCCAGTTTGTCCGATGGCGGTAGTGTTCTTCCAAATTGGTTGATAATCTTAGCATTTCCAAAAGGGACGGAATCGCCTTATTTGCAAAGGATCCTATCTTTTCTATTGTCTTAGCCGCTTCAATTCGCACATTCTTCGAAGAATCTTTCAGCATTTTAATTAGGACATCTACAACAGCTTTATCCTTCGGTTTAAGATGACCGAGTATCGAAATTGCATTAATCCTGGTCAGCTCTTTGGGATTTTTCAATGCTTTTAGAAGTTCCGGTACAATTTTAACACCAAATTTTACCAACGCCCTTGCCACACTTTTTCGAACATCTTTAGAATCATCTCCTAACGACAAAATGAGGGAATTGATAATCTGATTATCATTCCCTTTAATTTCACCTAAAAGCATAGCAACTCCAACCCTCATTTTATTATTCCCACTTTTAAGAGCTTTTATCAAAAATGGAATCACACTATTGCCGATTCCTTTTAGCGCGCACATAGCGACACAACGAACTTTCTCGTCTGTATCCGAAAGCAGCTTGATTAAACTGTTGACAGCTGGAAAGGCATTGCTTCTCATTATCGCCAAAACCATTGCAGCTCCCCATCTAACTGACCTTCTCTTATCATCCAACGCTGTAATAACAGCTTTCAAAGCTTTTTGTCCTATTATTCCTAAAGCCTTAACTGCCTCGATGACAACATCTTTATCCTTGTCGCCGAGCATCCTTATGAGCACAGGGACTGCGACGTGAGATTTTTTGTGAGTGACGAGCAACAATCTTATTGTTGTAATTCTAACGGTTTTTGTGTCGTTGTTCAGTATTTTATTCAGAATGACGGGATTTAAAATATTCGTCACACCAAACTTATGTAGAAGCTGCACTATCATTTTGAGTTGAAAGATGTCGTTTGTGTTTAACTTGGCCTTTAGCGCGGGAATTGATGCGCGACCAATCCTCTTTAAAGCCCAGAATGCAATATCGCCAACTCTCAAGTGACCATTTCCCCATGAATCTCTATCCGACAACAATCTCATCAAATGAGGAACTGCAAATAACGAAGATTCCCCGGCAGCCCCCAAAAACCACGCCGCCTTCGCCCTTGTAGCAAAATTTTTATCATATAAATTTTTGATATGCGATGATACATCTTTGCTCAACATCTTTGGACTACAAGCTATGGAAGAGAAAATTTTATCTCCACGGGCTGGAGGGTTGATTTTCGTTGCGGGATTAAAGCTCGAATCAAGATAGATCTGCGATGTCACGCTTCCATTTTGGACGTTGCAACGATATTCCATTCTGCCGTTGCGATTAACAATCGCTAGCTTCCCGGCTTTATTTGTTGTTGTCATTTCTACCCTCCAAAACCTATTTCTCATTGCACTCGTTTAAATCGGGATTGGCTGCGCATATCTCCTTCATCCTCTTCTCGATTTCCGCAATCCGCTGTGAAGTGGTAATATCCTTGGTGAACGAGAATTTCTCGCGCAGGCACGCTGCCAGAGAATCAAGGACATTCCATTCATAAATTGGGTTGGCCTTGATCTGGGGCTTCTTTAAGATCTTTTCAATCGCCGCGATCGAGGTGTCCCAAATTTTGATCTTCGATTGGTTATCATCAAATGCCAAGGCATAGTCCGACGAAGAGTGATACATCTCTTCCGTGATCGCCATCACCGCTTCAGAAGCCGCTGATGATGGGTTTGACATTCCTTCATACACGTCACAAAGTCTGAGCAAGAAGGGATGATGATCTTCGTAAAATTGTTTAAGAATTGAATTTTTCAATTCCGGCGAAAGATTGCATTTATTTAAAAGTACTGAAGAACGTTCCATATTATATCTTTGAAGGCCCCAGATATTTTTGTCTCTCAACTCTTTTATTTTATTGAACGCCCCTTTGGCACTTGCCTTTACATATTCGTCGCGGCCTTTCTTCAAATCAGACAGGATGGATGCCGCCATATTCATATTTTTTGATTTGTTTGCAATATTTAACAAAATCATCGTCACCAATTTGATATGTCCAGCGAGAATATCGAAGGCGGCCTCGTTTCCACCCCTTTCAAATACTCTCTGAACCAAGCTCAATATGGCCAGCCCCTGCACATCGGGCGTAGATATCGACGCAGGTTTGGGAATGATATCGCTAAAGGGTTCTGCGGGTTTGGATTGATTCCAACTGTTGTATGTTGCCCATGCGGCATCCACAACTACACTGATCTTTGGCAGAAAGCCGAGATCGTTTTGCGGATATTCATATCCATAGTTGTCGATGATAGCATCTAAAAGGGCACTTGTTTGACCGATAAAGAAATAAGATTTATCTTCTTGGACACCCTTTTTTGCACCGTCATTGAAAAGGCCTATCCACTTTAAAATTATTGTAGTCTTCGTACGGCTGAAGAGAGAATCCGGAATATGATAACCATCAAATTTTGATTTTGCCTCTTTCCAGTATTTGATCATTTTGTCGATCAGGGCAGGGGATGGTTTTAATGAGGATTGAGCGAGAGATTTTCTAAAATCCTCTTCAGATTGGTTAAGATTTAAAAATATTACCCCCCCATCATGATCAAAAAGATATGGTGCAGAGTCTGTGCGTGATATATCCCATAACGTTTCTCCTTCGTCCTTCTTAAAGTCACTCCAATTGATCTTAACTCGGCGACCGTAATCGTACATCTTCTTTAAACCATTGAGAATTTCTCCAAATTGCACGATGATTTGGTAACCTGAATCCATATAAGATCTATGTTTGGTTACGCTAAACTCCTTTTCAATTGAGTTCAATTCATCCAAGCCGATTTTCCTCGCTCTTTGGGCCAAAGACCACAGCTCTTTGAGTTTTGAATCTACAGGTTCTTTATCCTCCCTAAACCTCAAATAATTTGGGTCTTCATCTGTTGTAAAATGCGCAGCGATCTGATCCTTGTCGAGCTTGGCCTCCACAATTGACTTTGGAAGTCGGGGAGTGATCGAGTGCGCCTCCAGAACAAATAAGGTCTTAAATGAGTTGAGGTCTGTGCCGATATCTTTCGATTTTTCCAGGAACAGGATCAGCGTCTCCCAGAGTGCTCCATATTCTTTGTGATTCGCCCCATATGACACTGCATTAAAAAACTTGGACAAGATATCCCTAATAAAAACTACTGTGCGGATATCGTCTTTATCCAGATACGACCCGATCAAAGTCTCAGTCAGCTTGATCGCCGGCGTCCAGTTTTTATTTTCAAGGGTGTAGATTGATATCAAATCGCCGATTACGCTAGGACTAATTTCAGCTTGTTGTTTCACAACCTTCACATAGTTGTTTATTAAACTAATATATTTTACCATTTTTTCTGCGAGCATCGCTTCTGAATCTTTTCCACGGAGATTTCCAAGCAAGTACATCAGACGATTATTCGCAATGATGAATGTATCAAGATTCTTTGGGCTCGATTGCGTTGCGATATCCCAGTATGGTTTTAAAAATGCAGAATCATATTTGATTTCCTCACCCTTCAACGCAGCCTTTGCCGTCTCAAGATCTGCGCCTGCCAGTTTTTCATAATCAGCATTCAGGCTTTGATCGGCTTCGACCTCCTCTTTGTATTTACCGCCTGTGAACTCCTTGCTGCCTGTTAACCTCTCATTTACCCAGCCATATGCCTTCGCAATCATGCCAAAATTTTCGATGGCGGTTTTAACATTGCTATCGCTCACAGATTCCTTTAACTTTTCTATTTCTTTTTGATCGCCAATCAATTTTCGCAGCACGTGGCCGTTCAAAATACAGTGCGCAAATATCTGTGGAATCTCATTCTGTGCCATCTGTTTGACATTTTCAAGGATCAGCTCCTTAAATCCCCCACCATCGCCTGCAGGAGTGAATTGATGTACTTATTATCTTTATCATCAGCGATGATCGAAAGGCCATAGCCAACAAGTACTACGTGCGCAAGGGCGCGTTTGTCCATATTTGATTCTGCCGACAAATAGATAATACCTTCTCCCTTTTCATTTCTTCCAAAGGCGATTTGCTGATATACGTTCAAATGCGAAAGCCCCATCGCACTTAGAACTTGGGATGTATAAATATTCTTTGATCCCCTGATTTGACCCTTTATTATCATGTTATCAATCGCTCTATCGCTAGAGAATTTAATGGCCTTAACCTTTTCCTGAATCTCCTTAGGCAGGCGGCAGATGACAGACTTGATAAAATCGTTCACATGCGGTTTCAGTACAACATTTTCTATAGTAGGCATTGAAACTTCTTTGCACATATTGTCTTTGAGTGCGGTAGGCGGCGGGACATTTTCGAGAGGATCACCACAAGAGCAGCCTGCTGTTGCAGTTGCAAATGGCAGCATCCTGATTGGTTGGAATTTTGAAAAGACATTTTTTATCGACTCCCATGCCCTCTTTAGCCAGCTTTTTTTCTGTTCTTTGTTGGCTCGGTTTGCACGAGTTCCATTTTTGATAGAACTGAGATCTTGCGATTGCTTAGTATAGCCTGATTTGGAATTTGGCACTCTCTTGGGGAATCGTTGTTCTTTTCTCGAATACCGCCGGTGTTCACGATCTCTCACAGGAAAAGTCGTCATCATCACAAATGGATCCATAAGACCTCCGTTGTCGAATCCCCCATCCTACATTGATTTTATCGGCTGGATACGGAAAAAAGTTGCCTAAAAAGACACCCACAATCCGACACTTTAAAAAAAGATGAGAGATTTTCGCCAGTTAGAGCCTCATTTTTTTCGAAAAAATCAGCTTTTTAGCCCCAAATTTAACATTTAATCATTTTTTCAGCTCCATCAGCTCGTTTCTATGAAAAAACAGGCTAATTTCTTACTCTCAAGAAACACCTCTCCACTAAGTGTCTGCCACCTCCTTTTTTATCTTTTCTCATTTTGTTTCTTCGACCATTTACAATTTTCTTCGCTTTAAGGCACTGCCAATGCGAAGATCTTCTCCCGTGCTTCCTTATATATGTTGAAAGATGGATGACCTCTGCTCAACTTTAATATGATCCGCCTCGCCGTCTTCACAACCTTGCCTGCTATGCACAAAAGCTTGAATCGCAATCGCTTCATATGACAATTTCTCAACTCTTCCGGTAACGCATGCAACTGTAATGCTCGTATCAAGTTCCAAGCCAAACACTGTATCCTCCACCACGCTGCGTTTGCTCCAAATTCTGCGCAAGGAAAAACGCCTCCAGCTAAGTCGTTCTTGATGCGATCGTTCAGATGCTCGATGCTGCCGCCTCGTTCGTAATGCCATCTGATCAATCGATCGCCTTCCCACTCCCGATTCGTTACGATCACCTCATACCTATCCTTCTTCTTTACCTCATCATGAAACTCCTCTTGAAATAGTTCCCACTGCTCATCTTTCTTTCTCGTCACAATTGTTCTCAAGCTTCTCTCATTCATCGTTTTCCGCGTTCCATTCGCTGAGGTCCAGTGCATCTCAATCCACTCCTTTTCCGTCACCATTTTTCCTTTTTCAGCTATCTTGTACAGAGGCTTCCACTCTTTCTCCGGCAGCGCCTCTATCCATTCCAATATCGATTTTGATAGCTCTCCCGTTATTGTAAATTCTATTTTACCAAACTGCTTCTTTGGATCGTTCAGATACTTTATGAAATCGTGATTATAATAAGCCCCATCCAGTCTCGTCCTTACCTGCTTTATACTTTTAGGCAGTGATTTGAGACTCTCCTTAAAAAATCGCTTCACATCATAGGCTGGAGGTACATTTCCATCTCGAAATTCATCTCCGATTATTAGGCCCAATTCTGCTATCGACCCCAATACAGGCATATAGCCTCTTCCTCCCTTGTAAGTTCCCAATGCATCTCGCTTATGACTGAACACCGCTGTCGCATCATTCTCTATCGTTGCTGTAGTTATTCCGCTCAGCGAGATGAGCTTTTTTGCCACCTCTCGATTTACCTTGGCCAGGTTTTTTAAGCTTTTGCTCTCTTCTGGTATCCAGGCATTTACTCCCTCCGGCTTCTTCAATCCCGAATCAAATCGCTCTAAGAACCGCTCTAACGCTTTAGATGATGGTAACGCTTTCGGAGTATTTTTACTCTTCCTTTCATCAGAAACTGAACCCTTTTTCTCTACCAACGATTGGAAGGCTCGATCTCCTTGCAACATCCGTACATCCTCCATATGCTCTCCGCCTGATACAGTGATGCCTATGATTGCCTCGATCAACTCATTCTCGCTCCAACCGGCTTCCTTCACTTTGAGATGTTTCTCTATTATTTTCGATATTTTTAACTTGCGGTAGAGTTCATAGATAAGAGGAACTCCGGCGTAGCTTGTCAATTGTGAGTCTTTTTCTGTCTCTTCTAGCTTGAACTTTAATACGCTTTGGGTTAGCTTCTTCATCAGGAAAACTCCTTTTTTTGTGTATTTGGCTTGATTAACACTTATCCTTTTACACACTCTCTCTGAGAGACGAAAGGGGTTTTTCTTTTTTTTACTAACCGCTTATCATTGCTGTATCCACATCTCCCAAATATTAAATTGTGATTCTATAAAAAATTGACCTTTGAATATCAAATTTGTGCCTTCTTGCTAAAAATTCAAAAAAAACCTCAGATTTCACCCATCAAGTGAATACTTTTTCCAACTCCTGGCTTTGCTTTTATAATTTTTTCAATTACTTGCAGACTTCTCTTTTTTTGCGCTGTCGGATTAAGGACATTTTTTCCACTTTACCACATCATACCGGAGATGCTAAAATTTCCGTAATGATTAACAAAGATAATCAATTGCTTATAGCAAATCTGCGGCGGTTTTTTCAAAAGAGAAAACAGATCGTCATAGCTTTTCTCTTCGGATCGCAGGCGAAGAGCCGGACTATTTCAGAATCGGATATCGACATCGCCATCTGGCCGGAGGGCGGGTTAAAGATGAAAGACCTCGATAAGCTTTGGCAGGAATTGGAGCTCATAACCCAGAAGGATGTGGATATCGTCCGCCTTAATAGAGCCAATCCGACGGTGGCCTGGGCAGCGCTCAGAGGGATTCCGCTGATCATCAGGGACAGAAAACTTTATATTCAGCTTTTGCTCAATATTTCAGATGAGGCGGAGTTTATGCAGGATTTTAATCTGGATTTATATAAAATAAGGCAAAATCTGCTGTCGAAAAAGGACAAAAACAATGATTCTAAAAAAAGACCAAAAACAAGACATCGTTCAAAGGCTTGATTTCATCCGCATCCAGCTTGAGGATTTGAAAAAGTTTCATTCCCTGACATGGAATGTCTATCAAACCGATCGCGATGTTCAACGAAATATCGAAAGGCTCGCAGAAAATGTTGCAAATGCGGCGATAGATGTATGCAAAATTATCATCGCCGGTGAGGAAACCCTGGAAATGCCCAACAGCTACAAGGAGATAATTTTAAAATTGGGGGAAATAAAACTTTTGGAGGAAACCATCGCCCAAAAAGTGGCTCAAATCGCGCAGCTACGAAATATTTTGGCGCATCAATATTTAGACATCAAGTGGGAAAGGATCAAAGACTTTATCGCTAACGCACCTTTAGTCATGCATCGTTTCATCCAGGCCGCTGAAAAAAAAATCTGACAGGTTAATCACTCACCTTCTCAAACATCCCATCACAGGTGCGAATGTCATTCTGTGAATCGGGGTGGGGCCGTGTTTTTTTAGCTCTTCCAGATGGAGCTTTGTGCCGTAGCCTTTGTGGATGGAAAATGAGAAATGGGGGTATTCTTTTTCCAGCTCAACCATCATTCGATCGCGCGTTACCTTTGCAACGATGGAGGCCGCACCGACACTTATGGATCTCGCATCTCCTTTTTTGATCGCCTTCTGCGGGATGTCTGACTTTATAGGCTCGTGCCCATCTATGAGAAGATATTCGGGCTCAACGTCCAGGCTAAGCAGCGAGAGCCTCATAGCTTCGAGCGATGCGCGCAGGATATTCATCCGGTCGATATCCTGTGGTGAAACGCTCACAACCGCCCAAGAGACCGCTTCTACCTTGATCCTCTCAAATAAAAACTCACGCTTTTTAGGCGTGAGTTTCTTGGAATCATCTATACCTTCTATTTTATTTTCTCTGTGTAAAATCACTGCAGCAGCTACAACCGGGCCGGCCAAACATCCGCGGCCTACTTCGTCTAAACCCGCGACCTTAGTGATTCCTTGCGAATAGAGTTCTTTTTCAAAAAGAAGAGAATCAATTTTCGGAAGGTTCAGCAGTTTCAGTTGGCGTGACATCCGTTTTTCCCCCGGTCTTTTCGTCAAGCCCTGTCCAGATTTGTTCTTGAATCCTCGCCGATTTTCCACTTCTTTCCCTCAGATAATAGAGGCGGGAACGGCGCACCTTTCCATGTGATACAACTTCAATCTTATCGATCCTCGGAGAATGAAGCGGAAAGACCCTCTCCACACCTATTCCGTAGGAAATCTTTCTGACTGTAAAAGAGGCTCTCGCCCCTCCCCTGTGCTGTTTCAAGACAACACCTTCAAAGGCCTGTATCCTCTCTTTGTCGCCTTCACGCACTTTGCAAAAGACCTTCACTTTATCGCCAGTGCGAAATACAGGAATATCTTTTTTGAGGCACTCAGATTCTATTCTGTCTATCAAATTCATAACATCCTCCGGCAATTTATTCCCCTTTTGATAATCCCAAAAAGGTTCGCTTTATTACTTTTTTTTATTTCGTTTGTCAAACCCTGAATCTCGCCCACTCTCCACATACTTCTGGTATAGATCGGGGCGGACTCTTTTGGTTATTTCGATCGATTTTTCATCTCTCCAGCTGTCGATTTGGGCATGATTGCCGGAAAGCAGCACATCGGGTACTTTTAAGCCTTTAAAGACCTCAGGACGGGTATAATGAGGGTGCTCTAAAAGCCCCCTCTCAAAAGATTCGAACCTTGCAGATTCTTCGTTGCCCAAAACCCCCGGAATAAGGCGGGAGATAGCCTCGATCAGCACCATGGCTGCGGATTCGCCGCCTGAGAGGATATAGTCGCCTATGGATATTGCCCTGTCGACCGAAAGATCGGCCACCCGCTGATCGATCCCTTCGTATCTGCCACAGATCAGGATGAGCTGATCGAGGCTGGCGAGCTCGGAGGCTATCTTTTGGTTGAATAGTTCACCTGAGGGAGAGAGTAAAATTGTGCAAGCCGACTCTTTTTTCTCAACCTTTTCGATAGCTGCTGTTACAACATCGGCTCTCATCACCATGCCGGCACCTCCGCCATATGGCGCATCATCGACCGAGCGATGTTTATCCGTTGAGCTTTTCCGGATATCGTGAACGCAAAACTCGAGAAGATCCCTCGAAACCGCCCTCTTTATTATCGACTCATTGAGCGGCGAGGTAAAAAAATCCGGGAATATTGTTAGAATATCAAATTTCATATTAATAAAACGCCAGACCCTCCGGCACCTTCACTTTCATCTTTTTCTCTTCAACATCTATATCTATTATAACTTTATCGACGGCAGGGATCATGAGCTCTCTTCCCTCTTCGTCGGCTATCACATAGACATCATGCACCTTCGTGGGAAATATCTCTTTCAAAATTCCTAAGCGATTATCATCGCAGTCAAAGACCTCCATGCCTATGAGCTGGTAAGAGTAGTATTCAGAAGGCTCAAGCGCTTCAAGTTTGCTCTCAGAGATGTACAACAACTTATTCACCAGAAGTTTTGCCTGATCACAATCGAGTATCCCCTCGAATGCGATCTTGTCTTTATTCCCATGCCTCTTGATAGAACGGATGATGAGCGGTCGGGATTTTTCTGATGAACTAGTAAAAATCTCATCTCCGACTGAGACGGGGGGAGAGTCGCTGTACCAATAGATCAAAAGATCCCCTGCCAGTCCAACAGTCCGGCCAATCTTAGCGCATTCTATGAGTTTATCATCATTCATAATAATCAGACACAACTACGCCTCCTCATCTATGAAATGACTCAGACAACATAGACAAGAAGGCGTTTTGTAAAATTCAATTGTAACTGGAGATTACAAAAAACTATTCAATAATTTCCAGTACGCTTCTCTTGCGAATCTTTGTTGAAGATGCTGAAAGGATTGTACGAAGAGCTCTTGCTGTACGACCCTCCTTGCCAATCACCTTCCCTAAATCCTCTTTGGCAACTTTAAGCTCGATCACTGATATCTGTTCTCCCTCAACCTCTGTCACTTCGACTTCATCCGGCTTGTCCACCAAAGCCTTTGCGATTATTTCGATCAATTTCTTCATGCTATCGTCTGACATAACTCCCTCCTCTACTGTAATTTATTTTTCTTAAGCAGCTGTCCCACTGTAAGGCTGGGCTGCGCACCCTTCTCAAGCCAGTATTTCACTCGCTCTGCCTTGAACTCGGCCTGATCCTTCTCCTTCAAAGGGTCGAAAGATCCGACGATCTCAATAAAACGACCGTCTCGCGGTTTTTCGCCATGAGCGACCACTACGCGATAATAGGGGGTTTTCTTCTTTCCGTACCTTGCAAGCCTTATCCTGACTACCATCTATTCCTCCTGATTGCATAAAAACAGTTTAGCGCGACGATTTAGCATATATTACTTTAAAGTCAAGCCTCGCATGAGGTTTTTTAAACCACCCATCCCGCCTTTGGACAATTTTTTCATCATTTGGGACATCATCTCATAATCCTTGAGCAGCCGGTTTACAGCTGACTGATCGGTGCCTGAACCCTTTGCTATCCTTAACCTTCTGGAACCATTGAGTATTTTGGGATGTCTTCGTTCCTTTGGCGTCATAGATGATAAAATAGCCCTCTTCCATTTGAGCTCGGCTTCAGCATCTTTCGGATCTACGCCTGAGTTACCCAGATTTCCCATGCCGGGAATCATCTTCATAATTCCGCCAAGCCCTCCCAGCTTTCTCACCATATCGAGCTGCTTCATAAAATCATCGAGCGTCAACTCACCATTCCTGAAACTCAACTCAGCCCTCTTCATATCCGCTTCATCGACTCCCTCTTGCACCTTTTCGACGAGGCCAACGATATCTCCCATATTGAGGATGCGTCCCGCGACACGCTTAGGATCGAATACTTCAAAATCCTTTATCGATTCGCCAATCCCTGCGAAGAGTATCGGTTTCCCCGTGATATGTTTTACGGATAGAACGGCTCCACCTCTTGCGTCGCCATCCATCTTAGTGAAGACAAGCCCTGTGATCGGAATCGATTCGTTGAAAGACTTCGCAGCGAGCAAAGCATCCTGACCGGTCATCGCATCAGCGACATAGAGAATCCTTTGCGGCTCGGCAACTTTTATAACTTCCTTCAATTCCTGCATCATCTCTTCATCTATATGCAGCCTGCCTGCGGTGTCGATTATGACTGTATCATATCCAAAACTCTTAGCCTCTTTTAACGCGCGCTTCACAACCTTTGGAGCCTTATCGCCGTTTTGAGTATCGTAACATGGAAACGCATTTTTCTTTGCAAGGCTTTTGAGCTGCTCTATGGCGGCCGGTCTTTTGACATCGGCAGGAACGAGGTAGGGAGTCCTTCCCGACTTTTTACAATGTTGCGCGAATTTAGCAGCGGTCGTCGTCTTTCCGCTCCCCTGCAATCCGACCAAAACGATGACGAGCGGAGGCGTTGCGGTAAAATCGAAATTCGTCTGCACACCTCCAAGTGTTTCTATGAGCTGGTCGTGTACAACCTTTGTGAATACCTGCGCGGGATTGAGCGATTCGTGAATTTTGAGTCCGACGGCCGTTTTCGAAACCGATTCAACGAACTCCCTCACGACGTGATAATTAACATCCGCTGAAAGGAGTGCTAGTTTGATATCGCGCGAGGCGACATCGACATCGGCGATGGAGAGTTTTCCCCGACCGGATATCTTTTCAAAAACCGCCTGAACTTTATTTCCTAGTGTTGAGAACATAAAAATTCGGTTGCTTGTAGGGGAGGGTTTAAAACCCTCCCGTTATAGAAGGCGGGCAGGTTTAAAACCTGCCCCTACAAAAACTTTTTAAAATGATTTTAATCTCTCCACAACCTCTTCGATCACCCATCTTGGAGTTGAGGCTCCTGCTGTTACACCGATGGTTTTGGCATCCTTGAAATCTTCCATTCTTAGCTCAGAGACACCCTCGACATGCCAGGTCGACGCCCCCATCTGACGGGAGATCTCGGCAAGCCTCGTCGTGTTCGCGCTGTTGCGACCACCCACGACAACTATCGCATCGACCTTCTTGGCAAACTCTTTGACCTCCTGCTGCCTCTGCGCAGTTGATCGGCAGATCGTATCATAAACTTTACAATTGGAATATCTCTCCTTTATCACCGAGACCAGCTCCTGAAAGTGTGACTGCTGTTGTGTGCTCTGCGAGACGACACAGACTTTTGAAAAATCCTCTGGCAGCGCCAGAATATCCTCTTTCGTAAGTACACAGGCGCTCTTTCCTTCACCGAATCCCAAAAGTGCTTCTACCTCAGGATGTTCGCGGCTGCCGATGATTATAACGAAGTAGCCCTGCCTCACATGCCTCTTCACAATACCCTGAATGTATCCCACATCTGGACATGTCGCGTCACACAGCTTCGCTCCTGCCTGCAGAAGTTTTTTCCTCTCATCAGGTGGCAGTCCGTGAGTGCGTATGGCGACAACGCCTGAGATATGTTCGGGTATCTCCTTAAGAAGCTTAACTCCCTTATCCTCCAGCATCTTCACAGCCTGAGGATTGTGGATGAGCGGGCCGTATGTGAATGTCTTGTGGGAGCTTCCATTGTTGGCGGCAACTTCTAGAACTTTGTCGAAGGCCCTCTGCACGCCCCAGCAAAAGCCGGCGGACTTTGCGACATAGATATCCTTCACGTCTTCCTCCCGAGCTCCTTTGCAATATTGTCGAGAATGCCGTTGACGAATGAACCGCTCTGGGAATCGCCGTAGTTCTTAGCAATATCGACGGCCTCGTTGATCGTAACTCTCGCCGGTATATCCTCACAGAAGAGAAGCTCATATATAGCAAGGCGCATGATATTCCTGTCGACATATGCCATGCGTCCCAACTTCCAGTTAGTCGAATGGGAGGCGATCATCTCGTCGATTTTTTCCTGGTTCGACAAAACTCCCTCGACGAGCTGCCTTGAAAACTCCTTGCTCTCCTCGGATGCTTCGATCCTGGTCCAGAAACCTTCGTTCGATTTGTCCTTGTTTTTGCCCTTCAGATCGATCTGATAGAGAAGCTTAAGCGCGTTTTCTCTGGCAATTCTCCGTTTACCCATAATTCATCCTTCATACCTTATAGCTGTTTGATCACATTCACCATCTCGACGACCGACATCACAGCTTCCGAACCTTTGTTGCCATGTTTGCTGCCGGATCTTTCGACCGCCTGCTGAAGATCTTCGGCTGTGATCACGCCGAACGTAACGGGGATACCGCTCTGAAGACTCAAAGTGGCGATCCCTCTCGCCGTCTGGGCTGAGACATGTTCGAAGTGCGGCGTCTCACCGCGGATGATAGCGCCCAGACATACGATCCCGTCATATTTTTTTGACTCGACAAGTTTTTTCGCAGCGACTGTCAGCTCGAATGATCCCGGCACCTTCACAACCGCGGCGTCATCGGGATTAGCGCCTAATCGTCGCAAGGTATCAACAGCACCCTCTAGCAAACGATCCGTTATGAACGAGTTGAACCGACTCACGACGAGCGCGATCTTCAATCCTTCTGCTGACAACTTACCTTCAATTACCTTTGGCATATTAACTCCCTCCAATTTAGCGGATAGCGTATAGGGTGTAGCGTTTAGCTAAGACCTATCCGCTAAACGCTATTTGCTTAACATGTGTCCCAGCTTATCTCGTTTTGTTTTCAAGTAGAATTCATTCTTCTCGCCGGGGTTTATTTCGATCGGAATTCTTTCCACTACTTCGATTCCGTATCCTTCCAGTCCGACGATCTTTCTTGGATTATTCGTCAAAAGCCTTACACGCTTGATTCCAATATCCATCAATATCTGCGCGCCGATTCCGTAATCCCTAAGATCCGCTGCAAATCCAAGTTTTTCATTCGCCTCAACGGTATCACAGCCATGATCCTGCAGGCTGTAAGCCTTTATCTTGTTCTTGAGGCCGATGCCTCTTCCCTCTTGCCTGATATAGACAACCACTCCTTTACCCTCGTTCCCTATCATCTGAAGCGATCGTTTGAGCTGCTCTCCGCAATCACAGCGGCTCGATCCGAATACATCTCCTGTGAGACATTCGGAATGCATCCTAACAAGCACATCGTCGTCAGCTGTGAAAGTTCCCTTCACAAGAGCAACATGGATATGATCGTCGATGTGAGATGTGTATGCGCGTATGTTAAAATCCCCCGCATCTACAACAGGTAAATAAGCATGGGAGACGCATTCAACTAGCCTCTCATTTTGCAGGCGATATTTAATTAGATCGGCAATGGTCACTATCATTATATTATGCTTTACTGAAAATTCCTTCAGCTCCTTCATCCGCGACATCGTCCCATCCTCGTTCATGATCTCACAGATCACCCCTGAGGATTTCAAACCGGCTAAGCGCGCCAGATCGACAGCCCCTTCAGTCTGCCCTGCACGCACGAGCACCCCGCCATTTACAGCGCGCAGCGGAAAGATATGCCCCGGTCGCGAGAATTGGTCCGGGCTCACCTTTTCATCCAGCGTCAATCTGATAGTGAGAGCCCTGTCGGCGGCGGAGATCCCTGTGGTCGTCCCATCCTTCGCATCGATAGAAACTGTAAAACCTGTCTGAAAGCGCGCGGTGTTATTTTCAACCATAAGAGGCAAGGAGAGTTCCTCCGCTCTCTTCTCCGTAAGTGCAAGGCAGATGAGCCCTCTACCCTCTCTTGCCATGAAGTTGACCACTTCGGGAGAGATCTTCTCGGAGGCGATCATGAGATCACCCTCGTTTTCGCGGTTCTCATCATCGACGAGAATGATCATCTTTCCCGCCTTAATCTCCGAAATTGCGCGTTCTATGTTTTTGATATAATCGTTACTCATAATTGTTTTTACTAACTCGTAAGGGCGGTTCGCGAACCGCCCCTACAACAAGTCTGCTTTTATTCAAATCCGTGCTGTTTTAAAAACTCTTTAGTCAGCTCTGATTTCTCTTTGAGGTCATTATCGTCTAGAAACTTGAGTTTCTCAACATATTTGCCAATAATGTCAACTTCCAAATTGACGTAGCTCCCCACTTTTAGCCAGCTGAATGTGGTGGTTAGCGAAGTATGCGGAATGATTGTCACTTCGAATGTTTTTTTATCCATCGACTGCACGGTCAGACTCACGCCATCGACGGCAACGGAGCCCTTTTCAACGATGTTCTTCGAAAAGTTTGCGGGGATATATATTTTTATCCTCATAGAGTTGGAAGATTTTTTTATACTCACAACTTCGCTCACAGCATCGACGTGTCCCTGAACGAGATGACCATCGAGGCGTCCACCCAATCTCATCGCCCTTTCAAGGTTTACAACGCCTGAAGTTCTCAACCTTCCAAGCGTACTCGAGAGAATCGTGTCGGGGGAGATATCCACCCAAAAACACTTCCCGAGCCTCGATGTGACAGTAAGACAACAGCCGTTCACCGCGATCGAATCGCCGACATTTGTTGTGTCGAGAGCGAATGAAGATTCTATCTCAAGCCGTTTTCCTGAGCCGACTTTAGAGACCGATCTCACTTTGCCTGTCCCTTCAATTATTCCTGTAAACATCAGAAGTGACCCTCCAAAACTACATCACCATCGAACTCGAGCAATTTAATATTGTTGAGCATCGGCGCAGATGCGATATCTACTACATCGAGTGTCGGCATGAGATCTATGCTCTTTCCACCTAAAAATTTAGGTGAGATGCACGCGACAACTCTGTCGACGAGATTTTCATTGATCAGCTCGCTAAAAAGAGTCGCGCCTCCCTCGACCATTACGGAGACGATTTCCTTCTGTGCAAGTTGCGAAAAAAGCTCCATGAGATCGATGTATCCGCGATCATCCTCTTGCAGCGTGATCAGATCGAATCCCTTCGCAACTAATTTATCAAACTTTTCTGGCGGCGCGTTTTTTGTCGTCGCTATTATGAGCTCACCCGCTTTGCGATTGTAGAGGTTGCACTCCATAGAAATTTTCAACCTCTCATCAATAACGATTGCCCTGGGCTGAGATAAATCATCGTCATCCAACCGGACATTCAACCTTGGATTGTCGGCAAGGACTGTGCCGAAGCCAACCATCACCGCGTCATGTTCTGAACGAATCTTATGAACATATCTTCTGCAACTCTCATTCGTTATCCATTTCGAAGTGCCATCTTCGAGTGCGATCTTTCCATCGAGTGAAATCGCAGCCTTCATCGTGACGAATGGAAGATATCGCTCCTTGAATTTTTTGTAAGGTCGGATGAGCGCTGCGCATGGTTCATACTCATCCATTACATCGACAGCAATACCCGCATTTTTCAAAGCGACTATCCCGTTGCCATCAACTCTCTGATCCGGATCAATACTGCCAACGCAAACTTTTGAAATACCACTTTCCATTATCGCCTTAGTGCATGGTGGAGTTTTTCCGGTATGACAACATGGCTCAAGCGTCACATACAGCGTGGCTCCTTTCGCCCTCTCCTTTGCTTCGCGAATGGCTATTACTTCAGCATGATCTAAGCCGGATTTAATATGATAGCCCTCAGAGATGATCTCATCATTCTTCACAACAACAGCGCCGACGGGAGGATTAGGGGAGGTCTTTCCTAAACCACGTTTAGCGAGTTCGCATGCACGCGACATGAAATGTTCATCACTTTTTTTCATTTTCTTCGTCAAAAATATCCTTTAGCCGCTCCATGAATTCGCCGATGTCTTTGAACGATCTGTAAACGGATGCGAATCTCACATAGGCGACTTGATCGAGATCCTTGAGCTGGCTCATCACCTCTTCGCCGATCACCGTGCTCTTCAGCTCCACCTCGCCCTTATCCTGTACCCATCTCTCGATCCGGTCAACGAGTTCTTCTATCGTCTGCATCGACACAGGACGTTTCTCACAGGCCTTCTTAATACCTACGATTATCTTCAACCTGTCATAAGCCTCTCTCCTGCCATCCTTTTTGATGATCATCGGAAGGGGCTCTTCGACCCGTTCGTATGTAGTGAAACGCTGAACGCATTTTTCGCACTCGCGCCGTCTCCGGATTATAGCTCCCTCCTTCGACATACGAGAGTCGATCACTTTTGTATCAGGTTCCTGGCAAAATGGGCATTTCATAAAAAATCCGTCTGTCGTGAAGCGTCATTCGTGAAACGTGGGTGGAAAAAATTATAATAATTTTCCTTGGACGCTTCACGCTTCACGGGTGGACGCTTCACGTATTGACGTTTACGTCAATACATTGGGAAATCTTCGCAGAATTTGCGAATTTCCTTTTTTATATTTTCCTGTTTCGATTCGTCAGTTACATCGTCCAAAATATCTGCAATCCAATTTCCGATCCTTTCCATCTCCTTTTCCTTCATGCCGCGGGTGGTCAGTGCTGGCGTTCCAATTCTGATTCCGCTTGTGATGAAGGGGGAACGCGTCTCTCTTGGGATCGTGTTCTTGTTGACTGTGATGCCGGCCTTTTCCAGAGCTTGTTCGGCGTCCTTTCCGGTCATATTTTTCTCTGTTAGATCGACCAGAAAGAGGTGCGTATCGGTGCCACCTGTAACGATGCGATATTTTCTCTCCTGCAAAGTCTTAGCGAGCTTTCTCGAATTTGCAACTATCTGCGTGCAGTAAGTTTTATAGTCGGGCTGCAAATCCTCAAAAAAGGCGACGGCCTTCGCCGCGATGATGTGCATGAGCGGGCCGCCCTGAATGCCGGGGAAGATCGTCTTATCGATGGGCTTTGCGAACGCCTCCTTACACATGATCATGCCTCCTCTTGGACCACGAAGCGTCTTGTGCGTCGTCGTCGTCACAAACTGACAATGTGGAACTGGAGATGTATGAAGGCCTGTCGCGACAAGTCCTGCCGGATGCGCAATATCGGCCATGACGAGCGCGCCAACTTCATCGGCGATCTCTCGAAATTTTGCAAAATCGATATCACGCGAATAGGCGCTTGCACCACATACGATCATCTTCGGCTTGTGTTCAAGGGCAATCTTTCTGACATTATCGTAGTCTATCAATTCAGTTTCAGGATCGACGCCATACTGCACCACTTTGAAAAACTTTCCGGAAAAGCTCACCGGAGAGCCATGCGTGAGATGACCTCCCTGCGAGAGATTCATGCCGAGTATTGTATCGCCCGGCTGCAATGAGCTGAAATAGACAGCCATGTTGGCCTGAGAACCTGAGTGGGGCTGGACGTTGACATGCTCTGCGCCAAAGAGTTTCTTGGCGCGCTCCCTTGCAAGATCCTCAGCAATATCGACAAATTCGCAGCCGCCGTAATAGCGCTTGTGGGGATAACCTTCGGCATACTTGTTGGTCATCACACAGCCGGCGACTTCAAGCACACGTTTAGAGACGAAATTTTCACTCGCAATCAACTCGAGCTTATACATCTGACGGTCGAGTTCACCGGTAATTGCATCGGCGATATCCGGATCAAAGGACTTCAACTCTTTTGATATCATTATCCCTCCTCAATACGTGAAGCGTGGGGCGGAAAAGATTATAACGATTTTTTCTTGTACACTTCACAAAATGTGAAACGTGCCTAACATAGGAAAAAATAAAGGGCAAGGGGTAGAAAAATCAAAGACGTATATGGCATATGGTCAAAGACTGGATGCAATAGTTTTTTTCACCATATGCCACATGCGCTTTTTGCTTTTAACGATCGATCTTTTCAACCCTTGCTTCGTGGCGGCCACCCTCAAAAGAAGTTTCAAGAAAGGTTTTTAAGAATTGTTTCATTTCATCGATCGAGTTCATGCGCGAGCCGAGGCAGGCTACGTTTGCGTCGTTGTGTTTTCTGGAGAGGATTGCATCATCAGACACTCTCAATACAGCAGCTCGAACATGTTTCAGGCGGTTGGCTGAGATGCACATTCCGATGCCTGAGCCGCAAATCAAGACCCCTTTTTCGACTGAGCCATCCGCCACGCGTTTTGCGACTTTTAATGCGAAGTCGAAATAATCGCACCTGGCTGCGGAATTCGGCCCATCGTCAATTACTTCGTGACCCAAGCCTTCGAGATTTTTTTTTAACTCTGATTTTACTTCGAAACCTGCGTGATCGGAAGCAATGGCAATCTTCATCTAAACCCCCCTTCGCTTGGATTTTTCACAAATCCTGTGACAAATCCAAGAAATTCCAAATTACAAGCACCAAATAACAAATAAGCTCCAAATCACAAGCACAAAATTGCAAACAGCTTCGTTTGGCAGTTTTGTTTTCGAAATTTGGGTAACTATTCAGGTGCCTGTCATTCCCGCGTACAGACTGTGTCATAATTGGTTTTTGGTGTCATCCTGAACAAAGTGAAGGATCTTAAGTATCCGAAATCACAAGATTCTTCGCTTCGCTCAGAATGACATTATATGTAAAATTTGAATTATGACACAGTCTGGTAGGCGGGAATCCAGAGGTTTTATTATATGTGGATCCCCGATCGGAGTCGGGGATGACACAAAGAACAATTTGTTATTTGGAATTTTCAGGATTTCTCATGAGAAATCCTGTTTATGTTGCTCGCATTGAAATGAGTTTGATCAAATCTGAGACTGTATCTACTTCTCCAAAAGAGTCGTCGTCGAGCTCGAGGCCAAATTCCTCTTCGATAGCGAGCCTGAGCTCTACGATATCAAGCGAATCGGCGCCCAGATCGACCGATATGGAGGAGCCCAACTGCACATCCTCCTCACCAAGTCCAAGCTGGGAGGCAACAATTCTTATTATCTTTCCTTTGATTATATCCTCTACCATCGTCTATTCCGCCTTTACCTTTTTGACAATTTCCCGACCTTTATAGTAACCACAGTGATCACATACCCTATGAGGCAGGGTCGGACGTTTGCAATTGGTACAGTTGGACAGAGAGGGAACACTCAATTTGGAATTGGAACCACGTCTTAAAGCGCTTCGGCATCTCGACTGTCGTCTCTTTGGAACTACTGGCATTTTTAACTCCTTCTTTAAAAAATTGAGAGGGACCTCTACTACAAATGAAGTTCAACTGTCAAGCTGATTACCCTTTCGCCAGTTCCTGAGAACTGAGAGCCTCGGATCGCCCTCCTCCCTCACACAGCCACACTCACCTTCATTCAAATCCTTACCGCACTTAGAACAGAGTCCCTTGCAATCGTCCGTACATAAGCGCTTCATAGGCACATTGATAACTGTCTGTTCCCCAATAATTTCATTGAGATAGATGCGATTGCTCTCATAGAATAGTATTTCAGTTTCCCCTGCAGAAACGTCCTCATCCTTTGACTTTTTCTTCTCATCCTCTTGTGGAAGCATGAGAAGGTTGAGTGGGAATGAAAATTTGCATCGATACTCTTTGAGGCAGCGGTCGCAACTCGCGTCGTACTCGCATTTGATATCACCTGTTATGCTCACATTGTCATCGATGCGAATCAGTGTTACAGCAACCTTAAGCAGAGCATGGGAATCCTTGTCCGGAAAAATGCGATCCACCTCAGTTTTGAGCCAGAGGGTCTTTTCCGATTCTAATTGAAGGGTCATCCCCTCTTCAGGTATGTCGTCGACAAATATCTGCATTTTTGTTTGATATTAATTTTCTTCAGACATGTCAACCGACCTTATCTCTTTTATTGACGATTAAACTGATGAGAAATATACCTCTATAAACAACAAGGAGGGTTTCAAATGCATTTTCCATTATCAACTCTTGTCACAGGGGCCGTCAATAATGGCGGCAATCAGTTTTTCTTCTTTGAGAGCTGCAACCCGCCATCGAAAAAACCTGAAAAACCGGCAATCAAAAAGACTAAGACGCAACCCGCGAAGAGAGAAATTAAAAGGGCTATCCCGCCAAAAGTAAAACAACAAAAACTCTCTCCGCCTCCACCACGGGAAAAAAAGGAGTCCGACATCTTCTCCCCCTCCCTTCCGGAAGCGAAATATCTGGGACTCAGGGTGCAAAGGTTTTGCAAAAGCAAAACAAGACTACTCAAATTTCCAGATGGAAAGACTCTCGATCACGTTTCAAGCATCTATTATATTAGAAGCGACCACGAACAATTAAAGCTCTTTCTTCTAAAGGCAAAGGAGAAATTCTCTCAAAGGGGAGGGATATCGTTGTACGATTCGCAAA
This sequence comes from Pseudomonadota bacterium, assembly GCA_043818055.1. GTDB lineage: Bacteria > UBA10199 > UBA10199 > 2-02-FULL-44-16 > JBDRGF01 > JBDRGF01. Next base: position 32,491 of record JBDRGF010000016.1, read on the forward strand.
AGCACCGAGCCACGGCTGAAATATTCAGAGAGGCTGCGTCGATGATGACTCCTCTTAGAAACAAGCTGTGGAGATGTTATAGAAAAAAGAATGCGGATGTAATCATCTCAAAGCGCTTTGAATTGATCGATAGAGGGATATTATATTATAAGTTTATAATCACACTTCTATCCGATAAAAAAATAGCGAAAAGATTTAAGATTAATAAGATACGAGCAGCATGGGAAAAATTCGACGGAATATACAGGATGATCTTCAATAACTCATCAGCTGCACAGCAACTTCTTATAACTGACACCAAAACTTTGCAGTTTCTCAATCTGTACAACCAGACGAAGGCTTTACTTGCTAAAAGAAGATTAATAAAATATCAAAGATCCCGTGTAGCACCTCTGCCGAAATCTCAACGATAAAGTTAGGGGGGAAAATGACGAAGAGAATGCCTGCTGTTGCAGGGAGTTTTTATCCAGCAAATAGAACTGAGCTCAAAGACATGGTTGAGGGATTCATTCCCAAAAATGTCGAACGACAGAGGGCATTCGGCGTTATTTCGCCACACGCCGGATATGTCTATTCCGGAGCTGTCGCGGGTAAGACGTTTGCTCAGGTTGAAATACCAAAGCAGTGCATAGTGCTCGCCCCCAATCACACAGGATATGGCTCAAAGGCTGCGATCATGACGGATGGAGCGTGGATGACACCTATCGGAGATGTGCCTGTTGACTCGACGATTGCAAACAAACTCCTCTCGAAATGCTCTATAATAAAAAATGACTCCACAGCTCACATCGCCGAACATTCGCTGGAAGTACAGCTCCCCTTCATGCTCACACTTCAACCGGAGCTCACCATCGTGCCAATCTGTCTTTCACACCTTAGGGTTTCTGAATGCAAAGAGATTGGAGAGGCTATTGCAGACCTGATAAGATCTGAAGAGAAAGATATCCTCGTCGTTGCAAGCTCCGACATGAACCATTACGAGAGCCAAAAAAGGACGGAGAAAAAGGATAACCTTGCGATTGAACAGGTGCTCAAAATGGATCCTGAGGGTCTCATCAACACCTGCTCTGAAAACGGGATAACCATGTGCGGCGTAATACCTACCGCCGTCATGCTCTTCGCCGCTAGAAAGCTTGGCAAAAAAAATGCAAAGCTCATCGCCCACCAGACCTCTGGCGATATCTCGGGGGATTATGATGCAGTTGTGGGATATGCTGGGATCATCGTCTGGTGAGGGTGTACAATCTTCTCTATTGTAATAATTTATTTCATCCTGTATGAGAAAGAAATCATGTTAGATTGCCAACCCAGAAAAGCAAATTGGCTCCCGCTCCCTGAGGGGGTCGGACGCCTGACCATTTCCCAGCAGATCAGTGAGGCGGATGAGACCGATCTCTTTCCCAAAGCGATCCTTCTCAACTATTGGCCCAACTCGCGAAAAGGGACGATCCTCACCGACAAGGGTGACGAACTCACATTCGATCTGACCTACACCGACATCATAAGGGGAAGAGAGGATTCAGATTTCAACATCGGCGCCAAGGTCGGCTACGATTCAAGCAATGTCGGGAAGAAAAAGCGGGTCACGAAGGTTAAGATTTATTAAGAGCAGTATATAGCATGTGGCATGTAGTATGTGGGCAACGGATTTGTATTTATGACCTTATCGAAAAACCTCCTAAATTGTCAGCAATTCGATTCTTTTATAAACCGATAAAAGCTCATCTTGTATGAACTCCGATAGTCTCCAACTTCTCCTTAATCTTTTGCCAATTCGGACATTGCCTTTTTAAAAACTTATAAAAATTCTTATCATGATTTTTGTGCCTCATATGGCACAGTTCATGTGCGATTACATAATCGATACATTTTTTTGGGGTGTGGATTAGTTTTGGATTCAGGAGGATTGTGTCTTTGTTTAAAAAACTGCCCCAGCGTTTCTGCATATCCCTTATTACCAGCCTTGGGATTGTTTTATACTCAAACCGCAATTTCACTTGCTCATACCTGTCATGAAATATCTGGTCAATTTTTTCATCATACCACTTATCAAGCAATTTTTTCGTATATTTCCCATCCAGCACACTTTTTGTCGTATAGACTTTCAACAATCCTTTTGTCATCAACACCTTATCTTCCTTCGCCTTTTCAACAAGAAGTTTGAATTGTCTTCCCAAGTATAAAAAACCTTCACCGGAAACGTATTCTTTTTGATATCTCTTTCTTTGGTACCTCTTAAAAAAACTCAATTGCTTTTCAAGCCAAAACCATTTCCTTCGCAAGAAACTTTCTATTCGTTCATTATCAGCACCGCAAGGACATTTTAGAGTTATACCAAGATCCGGTTTTACGGTAAGACTGAGCGTTTTTCTATCCTGCATCACAAGATCGTAGTGATATACGAATGAGCCAAATATAAATTCTTTCTTGTGATTAGGAGAGTATCTCATAATTATTTTCAGCAAGGATGAGTACCTTTGCAATAATCGCCTTCATGTCATCTTCTGACAGATCAAAGTTTTTTTCCTGTTTAACTACATCATAGAGATAATCATCTATTGCATTCATCATTCGGCGTTTGACATCGATATTCTTATACCAATCAACAATCGCTTCTTGTTTTATTAGGTTGAAGATATCTAAGACGATAATGATATATGTTTCCTCGGAGAGATTGAATTTCTGGAAAAATTCTCTGAGATTACGATAGAATATGTCGGCTCCTTTTTGCACAACAATGTTTTCCGGAAGGCTCTCGTCTTTTTTACTCACCACGTCATCTTCAATCAGCTTCAACTGCTTTAGAGCTGCAATGTCAGCCATCTTACCTTCGCGCATCTTCTGTAAAATTTCAGAAATTTTCTTAGAAAAACGTTCATAGAACTCCGGATCGGTGTCCATTTTTTCGTCAATGGTCCTCTGTGTTTGCGCGGCAATCGCTTCGGCCTTGGATTTATCAGTACCAAGGGTCTCAATAGCCTCCTCAAATTGCTTTCGATCGGTGATGTTGATTTGCTTGGTCAAAAGCTCAACTCCAAGTGCATCGACATACTTATCAAGGATATTTACAAGAGACTGTTTATATTCAGAAAGATCAATCCGGTCTGCATATTTCAAATTTGCAGCTTTACGAAGCTCCATCAGCTTCTTGAGCTCCCGTCTGTACATATCGAGATGTTTAAACTCATGGACAAAATCCTGAAGCACAAAACATTCACTGAGATTCCGGATGAAATCATTAAGAGACTTATAAAACATCTCCCGCTTAGGATCGTCCTTGAGCAGCCTAAGAAAGGCTTCATCATCCGAAGAACCTTGAACCTCCTTAAAAAGATCATGTACTCTGCTGTAGCTCTCCTCAAGTTCTTGTATCTTCTCGGCAACATCAACAAGCGTTCCTTTTACATCGGTTTCATCATAGTTGCCAAAAAGCTTCATTGCGGTATTTATATTCTTGGCATTTTCCGAGTAGTCGATGATGTAGCCTGCTGTTTTTGGGAGTTTTTTGTTCTCAAAAAGACGGTTCACACGGGCAATAGCCTGAAGCAGGTTATGATCTCTTAAATCTTTTGCGAGATACAAAACTGTATTGCATGGAGCGTCAAAACCCGTAAGCAATTTATCCACAACGATAATGATTTCGATTCCGTCATCATTGTACTTGAAGCTATCGATGACATCTTTCTCATATTTCGCAACGCTGCTGTGATTTTTGCGTATTGTGTCGAGGTAATTTACTACCTGTTTCTTATGAATATCGGCTTCATCACCGTCATCCTGCTCGTCTGAAATAACTACAGCGGAACGTATTTTCCCGCTACTCTGAAAATATCTTTGAAAGAGAATTGCTGAATACTTGGATGGGGCAACAATTTGAGCTTTAAGTCCTGTGTTTTGAAAACGACTTAAATAGTGTTTTTCGATATCGAACGATATTTCAACAATACGCTGAGGATTATCCCTGATAATTTTTGATCCAACATATTTCTGCAAATTCCGCTTCTGTTTGTCGCTTAAACCCTCTGTAATGCGTTCAACATGACGATCAATCTGTTCTTCGTTTTGTACCAAATTGACATACCTACCTTCATAGATGAGGGGCAAGATTATCTTGTCGCCCAATCCATCGTCAATTGTGTATTGGTCAATATAACCGCCAAATTTCCTCCAACTTTCATTTTCGCTCTTCATGAGCGGCGTACCCGTAAAACCGATATAGCAGGCGCCCGGAATAATCCGATTCATCTCTAAGTTAGCAATGCCGCTTTGGCTGCGATGCGCTTCGTCTATCAGGACAAAGATATTCTGGTCATTGTCAACGAATTCCGCCTTCTTCCTGGCCGCTGACTCAAACTTGTGAACAAAAGTAGTAACTACAGCGAGATTTTTCTCTTTAATAAGATCGAGAAGGTTTTTACCGCTTGTGGCCTGCACAACTTCTTTCTTTAAGTTGCAATTTTTGAATGTATCTTTGATCTGCTTATCCAGATCCTTACGATCCGTCACGATTATCACCCGCGGATTGATTATATGGGGATGCTCAATGAGCGCCTTCACAAACATCACCATCGTGAGTGATTTGCCCGACCCTTGTGTATGCCAGATCAAACCTCCGCAGCGACGCATTAAACCCGTCGGAGTCATTTCCTCTTCTGAAATCCTCGTGAGCATCTTGTGGATCGCAAAGTACTGCTGATAGCGGGAGAGCTTCTTCACCCCGGCATCAAAAAGTATGTAGTTTTTGGCTAGATCAAGCAGTCGCTCTGGCTTAAACAAAAACACGATTCCCTTATCCTGTTCGGTAGCCATACGGCTAGTGTAATGAATTGCACCCCTGGTATCACCGTTCAAGTCAGCACGTACCTGTTTATATGTGTGAGAATCGATCTGCCTCTGCATGACCGACAACATTTCAAACTCTATCTCTTTATCAGATAATCCCTTTTCTTTCCACAACGCATAAAACTTGTTCGGCGTCCCTGTAGTGCCGTACTTCAATTCGTCAACATTAGTTCCGACTAGAAGCTGGGTATAGGTAAAAAGTTTTGGACAAAATTCAGGCCCTTGATTGCGATTCATCTGATTCAGAGCATCTACTACAGGCACACTCTTTTTTTTATTTTCTATCACAGCAAGCGGGATACCATTTACGAAACAGACGATATCGGGACGAATGTTTTGTCTGCCGGTAGCAACAAATTCTGCAGTAACATGAAAAGCGTTGTTCCTTGGATTCTCAAAATCAATAAAACGAAAGTTCTTTGAGTCCTTTTTTCCGCCAACACTCACTTTTATAGTCTTACCACCTTTTGTCGGCATGATGGTATTGTAGATCTTTTGAGAAGTATCAATGAGCCCCTCGTATTGAATATGTTCCAGCTCCTCAATCGCGTCCCTCACATCCTTCTCGCTAAACTTGTACTGGGTACCGCCCACTTCATATCCGTTAATCTCCATGAGCTTCCGGGAGGCGATCCCGGAAAGGATGAAGTTTCGCGAATCACCACCACGCTGGCGCAGGGCATCTTCTCGTGAGATATATTCATATCCCATAGCTATAAGAAGCTCCAACGCCGGGAGCTGGGATTGTTTTGCTTCGTCAAAGTGTACGTTTTCTAGCATAAATTTACTTTAGTAACTTTTTTACCGTATTGTTTTCCAAAAGCGACTTCATCTGAACAATGGCGGTCTCATTGAGTTTGAGCAATCTATCTTTTTGAGACATCCCCATTTTTATAAATTCTGCATTGAGACTTTCGAGATTCGCGAGACAGACGAGTTGATACACATCTGCGTAATCGCGCATATTTCCGGCTTTATTCTTGTTTTTATTTTTCCAATCATGGGAAGTCTCTCCAAAAAGGGCAACATTCAAGACATCAGCCTCATTTGCATATACAAGAGTAGCTTCTTTAACAGATAATTTATGCGGCAACACGATGTTTTCTTTTATCGAATCGGTATGAATTTTATAATTGATTTTTGTAAGCATGCGCTTCGCGTCCCAGCCAAGCAGAAGCCTTTGATTCTCTTCTACCTTCAACCGTTGAAATTCTTTAATCAAATACAACTTGAATTCGGGTGAAATCCAGGTCGCAAACTCAAAAGCAATATCCTTGTGCGCAAATGTCCCACCGCCATAACGACCCGATTTGCTGATCATGCCAACAGCATTTACCCCCTCAATCCATCTCTTTGGGGTGAGAGAAAAACTATTAAACCCCGCTTTATTCCTAAACCCATCGAATTCGATGGGTTTAAAATCGGGATTGTTAATCTTCTCCCAAATACCTAAAAACTCTATAGTATCGCGGGTTCTCATCCAGTTCTGAATTATATAGTCCGTCCGTTCAGAGTCCTTATACCGTGCAATATCGGTTAGTGAAATATAGTCATTTTCATTCTGCTGAAACGTATATATTTGCAATCCCTGTGTGATTATTTTTTTCATATAGTCACCCCGTTTTTAGTTGATAGTGTTTCCGGAGTTCTGATGGCTCCGGTGATTAGGTTGTTTAGGAGATACTTTTTTTGGTCTTTTAGGAGGGAGAGTTTTTGTTGGAGTGTTTTGATTTCGTTGTCGGTTGTGGTTAGAATATTGGCAATTGCTGTTTGTTCATCTTTTTTTGGAAATGTTAGTTTAATACTTTCGAATACACTTTTACTTATCATCGCCATAGCCCCATTTCCAGCAACTTCTTTTAGTTTATTTGGAGAATTTTCAACCATGTAGTAGATAAACTCTGAATCAAAGTTAACGCTTGGAATAATTGCATTGATCTGTTGATTAAAAGACATCGGTTTCTTAGCAATAGCATTCTTACCAATTGAAGCTATACAAGTTACCAAAACAGAACCAGTTGGAACCTCCCTTGCCACTTTTCTTCCCAATTCAGATAATTTTATTTCTGTATCTTCAATATAAACCCCACTGAAATCTAATGCTGTTGCCCACAGATATTTTCCCCCATAATAATCTGATATTTTCTTACTTGGAGTATTACCAGTTACAATTTTCCCGATATTTCGTATTTCTAGAGTTTCCCACTTATCCTTAAACCCGGGTAAACGAGTTTTGCCTGTAAGCAGTTCCTGCATCAAACCTTTCTTAATCTCCTTTTTAACCGCAATTTTCTTCGTCAGCTTCTCAATAGCCTTATCCCACGTCTCTAACACAGCAACTATCCGCTTTTGTTCTGGGAAGGGGGGAAGTTTTACTAAGCATGATTTTATAGACTTGATTGAAAGGTTTTTAATCGTAGAACCTGTAACTTCAGAAAGAAAATACCTTTGAGTATTATAAGAATTTAAAAAGTAAAAAATAAAACAAACATTTACTTTCGAATTAAGTTTTATATATGCACAACTTTTTCCTAAAACAACTTGCTCATTGTTATAATATGCTATCGATCCAATGGTGCCATTTATTGACAAAAGAATTGTATTGCCCTGCTCTAGATCTTTCTTGTGTTTTAAATACTCTAAACAATCCACTTTTTTTGTATCATCTGAAAATATTATTTTGGAGTTATATAAATTATTGCCATTTATAAAATAATAATTTCCAATATCTGAATATTTGGGCGTAGTGTGGATACCATCACTAATTTTTAACGACAAGCTTTCTAGTGCTATTAATTTCCATTCACCTGAAATATTTTTTTGTGTAGGCTTATTTATCATAATTAAATAAAACATTCATAAATCATTTTAACATCATCAAAGACCTCTGGTTTTTCGCCAAGAGCAATATCAATATAGGCTTGTCTTACTTTTAAAATGTCTTCTTTTAAAACATCACTACAACATTTTGAAAAAATGGGTTTGCCTCGGAAATCATTTTTCCAAGTATCGTTATGAAGGGCATCCTCAAGTCTTTTAACTTCTTCTTTCATCCACGCCTTCAAATTTCGATCCGATAGGTCTGTGGCTAATTGTGTTAAAACTGTTTCTGTGCTTTTAGAAAATTCATTTATAATATTATCTATATCTTTTACATCAAGAGTTTTGACGGTTGGAATATTAAAATTATGATTCGCTGCAATATACTCTTTTGCATTTTGTAGCAGGTTTAATTTTAATTGACCCGTGGCAATTTCTTTTAACTTCTGTTCAAGGCATTCTCTGGTAATTGTTTGTTGAACTGTTGTGATATAAAGCTTATTTGCAACCTTAAGCAAGATCTCTGAGTCTAAAAAATAATTTTCAATGTGCCTTCTTTTTAGACATTTGATTCTTCCATTTGCTTCAAGTGATTGAACTTGAACTGGTGAAAGTCCATCTCTGTCGCGAATCATAAAAAAATCAATACCAAAAATAGCATTACGTATTTGTTCCTCAAAAGCATTTAGAGCAATGACATTCTCTACAGAAGCAATAGGAATAATCTTAGCTTCAGGAAAATATTTCTGAGCAATAGAATGGTAGACTAGCCTGTCAATGCTAGATTCTTTTCCCTCCACAAATACTATTTTTTTTCCAACAGCAAAAAGACCTAAATTTTCTCCGATCAAATCAACCAACTTTTTATGACTATGATTCAAATCACTAAGCTTATAAGCTTGATTTAATCCATTCCGCTCAAAATCAATAAAATAAACATTTCCAGTTGAGTAATAAGTAGAAATTAAATCAGCTGAATGTGTCAAAAATATGAATTGGTTCGTATAATCTCCGATTGCCTTAAGAGATTCAATTAACTTAAAAGATAAGGTTGGATGTAAATGCAATTCAGGTTCATCGACAATAATTATTGAATCTTTAATATCCTTTCTAGCAACGTCAAAAAGAACCTTAATCACTTCCTGTTCTCCTGAGCTTAAGGATCTAAACGGAAGAATTTTACCAGTAGAGTCTTCATATTGAAATTCCTTTGGCGTAACAGGATTAATATCTAATAGTTTTTTTTCTGGCAGGAGTGTGTTAAATATTGCCTTATATTTATCTAGTGGGTGTGGAAGTTTTTCTTTGATAGCCGTTGCGGTAATATTGGATCCTTTAGTAACTTCTGTAGCTAATTGATTTTGGTAAGCTGCTACTTTTCGATGGATATAATCCATAAAATCTTGCCATCGGTTCGTAAAATTCTGACAGTAGAAATTATTTTTAGTTTCCTGATCGTCTGGATCAGTTACCTGCCAACTTACTTGTTGGTATTTAATTGTTTGTATATTGCGATCCGAATCAATTTGCACAAGCGATCCAACATATTGCCCGCGCCCAAAGCTCCTTTTCTTCATATAGGTAACTATTTTTGGATTAATTGAACCCTGTACGATATTAATTACAGAATCGCCAAAATGCTCTTTTTCCTTTTCTCTAGTTGCTTCTATCGATAACGACATTTGTGTCTCACCTTGTAAAGTATTAACAATTGCCTCTTTGAGACGCGTTTTTCCGGAACCATTTGCCCCAGCAATAATTACAACATCTCCCATATCATCAATTTTAAGATGTTTAATTGGTGAGAAATCGTTAATTTCCAAAGATTTTATTTTCATATTTTTTTATCCCCTCCAATTATCTCAAGAACTCAGCCTCTAACCTTTCTGCACCAGAACCAATCTGGACCATTTCGTCCATATGGACAAAATGGTTATAACAATGTCGGGATTCCCGACATTACCCTTTCAACCTCTTCTTCCCCTTCGGCAAATAGTTTGTACCAGTCACAACAGAACGACCAGTCTCCTCTTCCAACTCAACCCTTGCCTTTTTGGAGATCCCCCCACCCTTCACGCCAGCATCTTTGTTCTCCTCCATACCTGTAGCATTCACACTTTCAGCAATATGGCGGGTGGATAGTTCTGCTAATGCAGTGAAGATCAACTCAGCCTCATTCATATGATCTCGCAGATTTTGCGTCTTCAGACCTTTGATGGCTTTATGTTCTTTGACGGAAACACCCGACCACTCCTGATGAATGATGTTTGTAAGGATGACGAATTCGTCGCCCTTTTTTATTTCATGATCGTTCCAGTAATCGGTTAGCTTGTTGCGGGTCTCCTGACCCATCATCCGTTGCTGAATCCACTTTTCGCTGCGCCCATGTTTCTTCCAGGTTTCCCGCGCGCGATCGATTGATTTCGAAGGATCAGTCATTTCCTGCATGCGCTCATGGCCAACTTTAGCTAGCCACAGTTTGATGGGCTCAGCTTTGGGGCTGGGGACAGATTGAATAAGTCGTAATAGGGTTTCAGAGGTGGCAGCATCAGTCAACCGTAACTTGCCGTCTTCAGCCAACATTTTCAACTGGTGACAATTTGTCACCGTTTCACTTCCCTCATTTTTCAACCGTTCTTTGAGCTTATTCCAATACTTTCTAGCCGTCTGATAATCAGGCTGCTGGATCAATGCCTGAATGATATCGACTACTGAAAAATACCATATTTCGGTCTTTTCATCGTACAAACGACGAATCTTAAAATCTTCAAAAATTGTTAAATCACCTTTCATACAACCCCCAATTCTTTTAGATACTCGGCCATCTGTTTTTCGAACTTTTACAGTTACGATAAAGCAATGGTAATTGAACTCTTTCCATTTTGGAAACGATTCACCCCTTCAACTTCTTTTTTTCTTTTTTCTTCAATCTCGTCTGAATTTTTCCGATACCATCCACAGCCGGCAAATCTTCAGGCATGGTGCCGCCCAGATTCGCAATCGTATTACGCACCTTTTGTCCAACATGATAATGAGTCAAACTTGCGTTTCCTTCACCTTTAATACTTTCGCGCTTAATTTTTGCCTCGGTTTGAGTCGCTCGGAATAAGTTTGCTGCAAGCTCCTCACTGTTCATGTGGTCGAGTATTTTCTGCGATTTTTTCAACTTCTTTTTAACATGAATGTCTTGCATCCCCAATCCACCGTACAGACCTTTGTATCCAGCATTTTGAAAAATGGCATAATTTTCAACTCCTGCCATTGAAGCTGTTTGCGATAAACTGTTATTATGCTTTTTCATTTCCTCACGCAAAAAAATGCGTTTATTATCTTCAATCAGGCTATCTGTCTTTTCTTGTCTCCGAGTTTGGATTGCAAAATATGTTTGCCCCTTTGCTACCACAACCTTTGTTGGATCTGAATTTTGCACTATCAAATAGCATGCATACCGTGAAAGACAGATGGTTTCTATTGGCCTTTCTGCACCAGAACCAATCCGTACCATTTCGTCCACATGGACAAAATGGTTGTGGATAACTTCACCACTGTTCTCGCATGCCGCTTTAGCCTTCTCAATTACATTAAGAAATTTACGATAATCTGGATATTCTAAAACCTTGGCAAGCTCTCGAGAAGACCAATATTCTCGTTTATCTGGGTCCAATTTTCTATGAATTTCAAAGATATTTCGAGATTTGACCATCAAATCAGCTTTTTCATCTCCCATGAGATAACTCCTTGATATTTATAACGAACCATATCGAGGTTATTCTCGAGATGGTTTTTGTAAATGTATCCATACTATACAATCCCCAATTCCTTCAAATACCCTTCCATCTGCTTTTCTAGCTTCTTCAATTCAGGCTCAAGCGTTTCAAGTTCTTTGAGGTTCGCCTTGATATCAACAGGCTCCTCTTCTTCAAATGTATCGACATAGCGGGTAATGTTGAGGTTGAATTCGTTCTCCCTGATCTCATCAAAACCTACTTTACGGGAAAACTTCTCTACATCTTTGCGTTTTTTGTACGTGTCGAAAATGTGAGCGATGTTTTCTTCGGTCAATGTATTCTGAGCCTTTCCCCGCTTGAATTCTTTTGACGCTTCGATGAAAAAAAGATCTTTTTTCTTCTCGTTTGAGCCACCCTTCTCACGCGATAGGTCAATCACAAGAACAGCTACAGGAATACCTGTCGTCTGAAAAAGTCCTGCCGGAAGACCGATTACGGTATCGATAATATTCTCTTTAATGAGCTGCTCGCGGATTCTTCCCTCTGCGCCACCTCTGAAAAGCACGCCATGAGGAACGATCACCGCCACCCGGCCAACTTTTGGCTTCGCGGTTTCGATCATGTGCGTAATGAATGCGAAGTCACCCTTGTCTTTAGGGGGAACACCTCGCCAGAAACGCTTATATTTATCGGCCTCCGCATGTTCGGCGCCCCACTTCTTAAGCGAGAAGGGCGGATTTGCCACAACCACATCGAAATGCATGAGGCTGTCATTCTCTACAAGAAGCGGATTGTTGAGCGTGTCACCCCATTCGAGACGGGCGGAGTCTTTGCCATGAAGAAACATGTTCATTCGAGCAAGTTGATAAGTCGAACCGGTGGATTCCTGACCGTAGAGCGCGTAGTTTTTGGAACCCCTTTTTTCAACCTCTTCACCGGCAAGAAGAAGAAGTCCACCTGATCCGCACGCAGGGTCTGAGATTCGATCGCCCCCCTTCGGCTCAGCGAGCATCGCGACAAGCTTTGCTACAGATCGGGTCGTGAAAAATTCTCCGGCTTTTTTGCCGGCATCGGCGCCGAAACGCTCGATCATATACATATATGAATTGCCGATGATGTCATCGCCGACATCAGAGAGATCTATTTTGGCAAAATCGTGTATCAGATGACGGAGCATCTTGTTGCGTTGTTCAAGCTTGCCAAGCACAGATTCGGAATTGAAGTCCACACTGAACACACCTTCGAGTTTTTCCTTGTTGGCATCCTCGATCCGGTGAAGCGCCTTGTTAATTTCCTCGCCGATATTATCCTCTTCAATCTTGCTGTAGAGGTGATCGAAGGAGGATTTGGGGGGGAGATAAAAGCGATCGAGTTTCATTTTTTCTTCAATACGCTTTTCGTCCTTTCCAAAACGCTCCTTGTATTCAGCGTGTCGCTTCCTGTTTAAATCGCTGATGTATTTTAAAAAAAGCATCGTCAAGGCATAGTCTTTGTAAACGCTGCCATCCACGTTGCTGCGCGAAGAATCTGCCGCCGCCCAGAGTGCCTTGTTGAGATCCTCTTGTGTGTATTTTTTATGTGGGGTCATAATCTTTATCCCTCCATTAAGTTTCTAAAAGTTGCGTCGATAATGTTTTGTTTGATTTGATTCTGGCGCTCGATGATTTTCTGCTGTTCCAAAATGTTCGAGTGCAAATGTATGATGGCGTTTTGCTTTTCCAAACTCGGTGTTGGGATTTTAATTTTCTCAAGCTCTTTGCGAGGCAACACCCCGATGTAGGATCCGGAAACGATCTGTGTGAGAGCCTCTTGCCCATCTTTGGAGTTAAGATAGTGAGAAATGTATTCGGGTAATATATCTGCGGCAGTGATGCGGATCACATGCACAGATGATGAGGCGATAACATTGGGCGCCTCTGACACAAAAATGGTTGACCTGAATGTTCCTGACTTCATGCCTCGCGCAACGAGCAGTATGTCATTTTTCTTTAAGTGCCCCGTGTATGCTGGGATGAGATGAGAAATCTTTGTCAGAATACGCGCATCCTCAAACGGCCTACCCTGAACAAGGTCTTTTGCCTGAAATACAGAGATATCGCCATTATTATCCGATTTTACAGCGCCACGGAAGGTGTAACCCGCTATTACAATGGCAATATCATGTAGTTTTTTATACACGCAAGTCGATTACTGCATAAATACCATAGAGTCAAGTGCTTTTTGAAAACTTTTTATTAGGGTAAGATTTGATTTATCCAGTACCTCGATCCCCTCCAACTCCCACTTGTCAGAGGCTGTTGCCGAACTAAAATGTAGGGGCAACCCCCCGTGGTTGCCCTCTTATAAGGGCAGGCACGGGGGCCTGCCCCTACAAAAACATCAAAAAACAGACTTCGGCGATGCCTCGTCAAGGGGGAGCGGCGTCTGGAACAGTCTCTCATACCACATGCTACATGCGCTTTCAGAGCTTCGCATGTTCGATGGCTCGTTTGAAGCGGCTGGTCACCCTATCCTGCCCCATGATAGCCATCACTTCGTAGATGCCGGGGCTTACGGTCGTGCCGGTTAGGGCTACCCTGCAAGGTTGGGCGACTTTTAGCATCGAAGAATTCGTATCCTTCATCCTCTCTTCAAAGAGGTTTTTAATTTCACCCTCATCGAAGGATTTGATCGTTGTGATCTTTTCGAGAAAAAAAATCAGGTGACCTACTCCGTCGGCGTCCAGCCATTTTTTTACCGACTTATCGTCAAACTCAACCGCATCCTTGAAATAAAATGCGCTTATCTGGGCGAGATCCTGAAGCGTCTTTCCCCTTTCTCTCTCTGTCGCCAGAGCCTTGACTGCATAAGCTTCATCATTGATCGACAATTCCAGGACAGTAAGATACGGCTTTGTGATTTTCAAAATTTCTTCATTTGAATATTTCAGCATGTGTTGGGCATTCACCCATGTGAGTTTTTCGACATCGAAGACAGCGGGAGATGATCCGACATCTTTTAGATCAAATTTATCTTTAAGCTCTTCAACCGTGAATATCTCCTGATCGCCTGATGACCAGCCGAGCCTCGCGAGATAGTTCATCATCGCCTCGGGCAAAAAACCTTTGTCCTTATAATCGAAGACGGCTGTCGCGCCGTGACGCTTTGAGAGTTTCTTCTTATCGGCGCCGTATATCATCGGCAGATGCGCGAACTGCGGCAGTTGATAACCGAGCGCCTGATACAACAATATCTGACGCGGCGTATTGTTGATGTGATCATCTCCTCTGATGACATGCGTGATTCCCATAGCAGCGTCATCGACAACCACCGTGAGATTATATGTGGGTGAGCCATCGCTCCTTGCGATGACGAGATCGTCGAGCTCTTTATTTTCAAAGGATATCTCACCCCTGCAGATGTCGTCGAACTTCGTCGCCCCCTCAGTCGGCGCTTTGAAACGCACGACGGCTTTTCTGTCCGGGTGAGTGCTACCATTCCTGCAGCGGCCGTCGTACTTCGGCTTTAAGCCCTGTGAGAGAGCATCTTTGCGCATCTGATCGAGCTCCTCCGACGTGCAGGTGCAAAGATAGGCATTCCCTTCGTCGAGCAGGCGTTTGATCTCTTTAGTATAGAGCTCAGTCCGCTGCGATTGATAGATCAGGTCGCCATCCCAGTCTAACCCAAGCCAGCGCATGCCGTTTAAAATCGATTCCTCAAATGCCTTCGTGGAGCGCTCGAGATCGGTATCCTCGATCCTTAAAAGAAATTCCCCTTTATGATGGCGGGCGAAGAGCCAGTTGTAGAGCGCAGTTCTTGCCCCCCCTATGTGTAGATCCCCTGTGGGGGATGGTGCAAATCTGACTCTTGGTTTCATCTTAGACCTCCTGGATTATAATTGACGATAAGCGATAATAGAGAGAGAGGAGAAAAGCAATCAGTTATTCGCATCAGCTGCCAGCTCAAAACTGCCTGTTTGAGGATCGTACACATATATGAATATGCCAGAGCCGCTGTTGAACTGGTATTGATAGGCGCTTAGCTTCTTCCACGCCTGCGATTCGACCGGATTGATCATCACATCCTCAAAGCATCGATTCTCGGGGCTGCATGAAATATTCTCCCCTGATATTTTATCGAGCTCTGAGGGATACTTGCCCTTCACATCATTCTCCACCAGCTCCTTAGCATGGTGATAGATGATGCCGGCTCTGACTGCACCAATTACAGCATCACGTGATTGCAACTCAGAATGCTTTGAGAGATTTAAGTATTTCGGCATGAGGACAAGCGCCAACATGCCACAGACCACTATCACAAGAAGAAGTTCGAACATCGTAAAAGCTTTTTTATTCATATCGCCATCCTATAGTTTTACCAACCCTGAACCCCGGGGGAAGAGCTGTTGATCCAGCCGTTGGCGCCGTTGTAAGAATACGGCCTGCCAAACGAATCGATGAAATGCCCTTCATCATTCTTTGGAATCGTGTTCAGCATGTCCGGAAGCCTGTTCTCGTAAGAGACCCCCCCCCTCTTCTCCAACAATGATTCTGAACTTTGAGGAAATTTTTTCTCTTCCAGATAGTAAGTAGCTATTGCCTTTCTCAATGTAGAGAGCTCGGTGATGAGTGTGGCCTCCCTCTTAATCCTGCTGCGTTCATAAAAGACGGAGGCCGAAAGAATTATCGCGAAGGCTATCACGATGATTATCACAATCCATTCCTGTATAGAGCGATTGATCAATTTATCTCCTAAAAAGATTTGTTTCAGATAATAGCAAATTCTTAATTTAATCACAAATGTAAAGCTGCCCTAAAGGTTTTTGTAGGGGCTGACCCCAGTCATGCGACGTGGCACAGCACATGGATCGGCCCCTACAATAACTGTCATTTATTCAGTTCTTCTCATCTCGACTTGGGATTTTAAAAGTGTTATTATTTGGTAAATTTTTTAACAGGAGGGTTGAATGGCAGAGGATATGATTAAATTATTGAGCAAGGCTTATGAATTGAAAGCGAGCGATTTGCATCTAAATGTAGGCGTTCCTCCGATTATACGGGTCGATGGAAAATTGCAGCCTATGAACGATGTGCCCCTTACAGGCAAAGAGATCGAAGCTTTAGGTCTCTCAATACTCCCCGAAAAAGAGACCGAAATGCTCAAAAAGGATCGCGAGCTCGATCTTTCAATCGACGTCGAGGGTGTATCGCGTTTCAGGGCAAATTTCTTCTGGCAGATGGATACCCTCTCTGCCTCTTTTCGTGCAATTCCGCACGTTATCCCATCGTCTGAGGAGCTGGGACTCCCGGAAGTGGCATTGACCCTGGCCGATCTTCCAAGGGGGCTCGTCATCGTAACAGGCCCGACAGGCAGCGGAAAATCGACAACACTTGCGGCTATGATCGATCATATAAATTCAACCCGCTCTGAACATATAATCACTGTCGAAGACCCCATCGAATATCTGCACAAGCAGAAAAAATCGGTGATCAGCCAGCGCGAGGTCGGACACGATACCCTTTCATTCACAAACGCCCTAAAATACGCGCTGAGACAGGATCCCGACGTGGTGCTCGTAGGCGAGATGAGGGATCTCAATACGGTTCAGAGCACTATCACCATCGCTGAGACGGGGCATCTGGTGCTGGCCACCCTTCATACGAATTCCGCCGTTGAGGCGATAGACCGCATGATCGACATCTTCCCTCCCCATCAGCAAAACCAGGTGAGGACACAGCTCTCATTCATCCTTCAGGGTGTATTGACACAACAACTCCTCGCCAAAATCGGCGGTGGACGGGCTCTGGCTATGGAGGTGTTGATCCCCAATGCCGCCGTGCGCACGCTGATCCGCGAAGGAAAGACCCATCAGGTGCTTTCCCAGATGCAGATGGGACAGGGTGAGTCGAAGATGATCACGATGGATCAGGCGTTATCCAAACTCGTAAAATCAGGCATGATAGATAAAGAGACCGCCCTGAAAAGGGCTTCAGATAAGGAATCGTTGATCGGATAAATTCGTTGAGTTGGTAAAGGAGAGACTTGCTCTTGGACTTTATCGTCCAAACTTTAATCTGCCTGAATTGTAATTTTGCGAATTACAGTTTTGATTAGCGAACTATTCCAGATACTGAACGTCCAAAATTATCATTAATATTTTCACCGTTAATTTTTACCATAAATTGAGGTCCGGTTTTTGGATCCGGATTATCTTTGATATCCGTACCATTGAATATGTAAACCGCTCCAATATTTGAATTGTGGTTTGGAGCTCCAATAGCTATCTCCGATAAACCGTCATTGTTGATATCACCCATGAATGACACAGCTAATCCAAAATCATCCGCGCCATTTTCCCCCTCCAGTAGAGCCCACTGTGCATGAGGCACGGTGTTTGGGTCGAGAAGATATGCGCCGCTAAGGAGAAGCGCATTACCGTTGGTTGAGAGCTCACCCAGAAGAGCGTCGGGAGTGTTGTCACCATTGATATCCGGACCGATCGAAACCGATTTTCCTTTTGAATTCCCTCCAACGATTTGTGTGATTAGCTTCTTTGTTGAATTTGGGTCGATCGTTTCCTTGCCATCATATAGATAAGCTATAGATTTTCCTGTTCCAATGATTATCTCATCATTGCCATCATCATTGATGTCGCCACCAATCGTAACAGATTGTCCAAATTTCTCAGAGTTAACATTGCTTTGAATTGCAGTCATCGCGTCGCTGGCTGAAACTTCAACATCATTTTTATTGTACATTGCAGATCCGCTGAAGAGATAGGCTATTCCTTCCGTGCTGTTTGCATTTCTAGCACCTATGAGAAGATCGTCAAAGCCATCACCATCAACATCACCACTGTTGGATACAGCGGTGCCAAAGAGGTCGCCTATGATATTACCATAAATAATGGCCTGCGCTTGTATTGAACTCATCAGCGGTTTTAACGAATTTCCATCATATAGGAATGCACAACCGTAATAGGTGTTTGGAGCAAATCCATTGGTTCCGACGATAATTTCGGAGAAACCATCTCCATTCAGATCACCTGAAGAATCAATGCTGTATCCAAAGGCTCCAGGTTCTTGAATATTAAGAATAGTTGCCAATGCTGTATTCAAAGCAACAACCCCTTTTAAATTTTTTCCGCTAAATATGTATACTCCACCATACGGTGCTCCGAGGCCGTAGGCTCCAACAGCTAGATCGGCGTATCCATCTCCATTGACATCGCCGCTCATAGAAAGTGCATATCCAAATAGATGTTTTGATCCGCCTGTAGCAACAGAGGCGAGGGGTTGAGGAGATGTGTTGGGATCTTTATGATCAGCAATTATTTTTCCACTGTAGATATAAACCTTGTTGGCACCTGGTGCTCCAACAGCTAAATCCTGTATTCCATCGCCGTCGGCGTCGCCAAGCGTCATAGTTGTGAAGGATAGAGTCTCTTTAACCAGTGCGCTGGTCAATGTGTACTTTGTTTTGTGTGTGAGACCGTGGGTTGGCACGAAGAATACGGTTTTATTATCCTTTGTCCAGGTGAAGGCGCCTTCAATCTTTTTTCCATTCGAATCTTGGAATGCGAAAACTGCTTCAAACTGTTTTTTATCTGTGATGCTGGTATTGAATATCGCCTCAATCATAATTCGCAATGGAACTGAAAGGTTGAAATCCTTTGCGGTGAAGTTCAATCTTACACCATCTGATCTAATCAGTTTTAAACTCACTAACTCTTGGGGGATCGTTGTTGTAGTGTCGTCTGCAGGCTTTGCTGCAGGGATCGGTAATGGTGTGCCGGCAGCATCATCGGTTCCACTATCACTGCTGGGAGTTTCCCCAGGATTGTCAGCTGGCAGGTTGGTAGCCTCTTCACTGCTTAAGTCACCGTCGCCACAAGCTCCCAGAGTTACAAGGATGATAAGAAGAAAGGTTAACATCACGATGTTAATCTTATTAAATGGGGTAGTTAAGCTTGATTTCATATTACCCTCCTTGTTTGATAGTTTTAGAAAGTAGAGACCATAGAGTAGACTGTGTCAAGGAGCTTCTTTCTGACCTATGGACACAAGTCTTGAAGGTAGAGATGTTATAGAAAAGCGGTACATCTCAAGAGCTACGATCGATTACATCGAAGGTCTTCCTCGCTGGAAGAGATAGCAATAAATCGGATATTAAAAGGGATATCGTGTCGGGATTATAAGTCAGCAGCGATGGCGATTCCAGAGGCATTTGGGTTATCGTCATCGAGTATGTCACGGCATTTTATAAAAGCTAGCAAGAAGAAATTGAAAGAACTTCAGGAGCGAGATTTGAGAGGATATGATTTTGTGGCAATGTGAATAGATGGGAATACAATTTCAAATAATGATTTGATAGTGGCAGTCGGCCCGACATACAGGATGTGGAAAAGGCGTATTGTATTGTTTTCATAATGGTTGTATAGCACCTCGATTAGTATAATACAACCATTATAAACAAAACCTCTTTTTTTTACTCGAATCAGTGTCGTTTCGGATTAAAGCTAATTCTCCTTGATCAAGAAACCGCCACCTCTCTCAAATTATCGATTAATTTTAAATCTATATCCTGTCCAACTTTTCAGAAAGTTCCTATATTAGATCTTCAAATACGTCCATTTCCCATATCAGTTCTCCTTTTAACCATATCATCGGCATTTACCAGAAAAAAGTTCCTTAAATTTGTCATAATCTGGCCAAAAGCACTCACCCCCATCCGCCCTGTGGGCACCTTCCCCCATCGAGGGGGAAGGGCAAAGAGGAAAGTATCATTGGGGGCACCTTCCCCCGTCGAAGGGGAAGGGCTAAGCGGAGAAGGCATTGCAGCCATCTTCCCCTTGAGGTCTATACCACATACTACATGCCACATACTACATGCCACATGCTACATGCGCTTTATTCCTCCACTTCCCCGCTTTACATTCTTAAGAATAATGCTATGATTTCGAATAAATATGGGGTTTGATCACAAAACATTTAACGGGAAGGAAGATTTATGTCGGGTCATTCTAAATGGTCAACGATTAAACACAAGAAGGGAGCCGCAGATGCCAAAAGAGGGAAACTCTTTTCGAAACTCATCAAGGAGGTTACCATTGCCGCACGTATTGGCGGAGGCGACCCAGATGCGAATCCCCGCCTTAGAACAGCTGTTGATAAAGCCAGAGATGCCAACATGCCGAGTGATAATATCGTCAGAGCAATCAAAAAAGGGACGGGTGAACTTGAAGGTCAGGCCTTTGAGGAGATTTGGTTTGAAGGATATGGACCCGGAGGCGTAGCTTTACTCATCGAAACGATGACTGACAACCGCAACAGGACAGTCGCTGAGATCCGCTATCTGTTGACCAAGATGAACGGCAATCTGGGCGAGACCGGGTGTGTGGGCTGGATCTTTTCAAAACATGGAGTCCTGACATTCGACAAGAGCATCGGTGAGGATAAGCTGATGGAGATAGCCCTTGAAGCTGGCGCACAAGATATTCAGGCCGATGGCGATTACCTCATCGTCACAACCGATCCTGCAAACTTTCACAAAGTTAAGGATGCTATAGAAAAAACAGGGCTAAAACCGGTTCAGGCCGAAGTTTCAATGACACCGCAAAACACCGTGAAACTCGACGAGGGACAGGCCGAGAAGATGATCAAGCTGATGGAAGCTCTCGAAGATCATGATGATGTTCAAAACGTCTACGCCAATTTTGATATAGATGACGAGATTCTGAAAAAACTGGCGTGAGTTCCTTAATTGTTAATTGATTATTGTTAATTGCTTTTCTAATAATGCAAAATTCTAACCCCACCCGAATATTAGGCATTGACCCGGGATCGAACATCACGGGCTTCGGCGTTATCGATGTAATTGATAACAGGCTGCATCACATTGAGAGCGGCTGTATCAACATACCAAAGAAAGATACATTTCCTAATCGGCTGAAATACCTCTACGACAAAATAGCAGAACTCATAGATATTCACTCCCCATCGATACTTGCCATGGAGGATAGTTTCGTGTCGAAAAACGCCAAGAGCTCGCTCAAACTTGGACAGGCGAGGGGAATAGTCATGCTGGCCGCCGCGAAGGCCGATGTGAATGTCACCGAGTTTCCTCCGACCGAGGTCAAAATCGCGCTCACAGGATTTGGCCACGCGACCAAAGAACAGGTGAGCGACCTTGTAAAAAGACGTCTCAATATTAAACTGACAGACAAATTCGACGCTTCAGATGCCCTCGCAGTTGC
>JBDRGF010000017.1:0-9484 GCA_043818055.1 Pseudomonadota bacterium
TTTTTACATGTGATAGGGCTGATATGAGCAGAAAAAAGATAAAAAATAATTTTGGGGCTAAAATTACAGTTTTTTTCAAAAAAAATCAGCCTCCAAATAACGAAAACCCTTCATCTTTTTTTAAAGTGTCGGATTGTGGTGTAGCTACAACGCAACTTTTTCCCCAATATGCCGATAACATAATAAGCGGATAAAACGTTGGTAAAGATATGGTATTTAAATTAACAATAAATAATCGTGCATTTCTTAACTCTCGTCGGAGAGGGTTTTCATGCTTAAGCGTTGGTTTGGGTAAGAATGGATATGTTTGGCGGCCTGCAGGCGATCATCTCGTAGCTCAGTTGAGGAATTTGGGAAATTTTTACGCAAACGAGGTGTAGGTCGTTGATGCTTAGGATAATAAGTTGAAATAAAGAGGATTTAAATGACTATTGGGAAACTGATCGATTTTTTGAGAGGCACACAATTTTGTTCGGCATTATCGCAACTTGGTGCCAGCGCATTACAAAAAAAAGAAAGTGCACTTAACGTGGAGTTTGAAAATGGCGGGCTCCATTGTTCTGAAGTTGTTCATGGCCAGACTACCTTTGTTCGTTGTGACCCAAATAGTCATCCATGGGAAGAAAAAACAGTTGCGATGCACATTCACAATCACCCTCTCTATCCCTCGAACAGACTTGATGAGTTTTTTTCAGACATGGATTTTCGCGGACTTTGTTTGCCTGAAATATCTGGTTTGGTTATTCTGCCGGCTTTTGATGCACCCCTCTATCTATTGCTTGCTCAGAAACTTGATTTTTCTTTTGAAGAGTTGAAAACATCATACTCTTCTAATGAAGAGATTTATAATGCGGCCTTTAAAGCTTTCATCATGGGAGCGCGAGGTACGCCGGATGAATGGATTCAGAGCGCTGTCGATGGATTAACGTCTGTCGAATTGATAGCTGGCGCTGCGATTTATTTATTCGATTCGTCGGGAAATGTGAAAATGATTCGTACCGTTGGCAATATTGAAGCCTTTAATTTTTCTGAAGAATATTTCACTGCGATACTCGATGAAGAAGAGTATTTACTCGATTTAAACGAGCAGCTGGGTCAGGAACATTTGGAAGAGGTTAACGGAACAGATGAAGATATATTCAAACTAATCGGATTTTTGCAATCTCCGGTGGGAAAATTTGTTTCACGGATAAACGAACTGGTGACAGGGGTGCCGTTTGAGGTTGTCAGAAAACTGGCTGATGTCATTATGGATATTAAGCCAGACTGGGGTCAACGCGATGAAGATGCGCTTTTTATACCTTCCGACATCGAGGTTATTTTGGATATTTCAGATGACCTCCTGAGTGAAATGATCGAAAGAGGTGTATGGAAACCATTTGCAACAATTCCATTCGAGACAGATGTTTATCATTTCTTTCTCAAACCGCCACCATATGTAAATCCAGATTTGGTTTCGATAGAGAAGAAGCTGTCTTGGAATGTCGATGAGGTAGCAGTATTGGATTGGATGTATGTCGTAGCACCTTTGATTGATGCTGGAATAAGCAAAATGTGGCAGCTTTGTCAGAAAACACGTGATGAACTGCTCAATCTTCCTGGACTGGGAGAGACAGAAGTGTGTTTTATCGAGAAGGACATCAAAATATTAGGTTTGTCGTTGAATATGCATTTAGTGTTTAAGAATAGGGAGTGAACATGAGTTTCATCAACAGAGTAAATCAGGCCGCAGTGGGTGGTATAATTCTGCCAATGGCGAAAAATTTATTTTCGAAAATTCCAGGCGCGATTGTTTCATTATGCTGCCTTCTTTTTTAACTCTATCTCTCCAAAATATATCTCTGAAGGATAGTTATAATCAAGTGACTGATGTTCCCTTCGATTGTTATATCGATTGAAAAAGTTGCCCAATCCTTCCTTACTCTCCTGAACGTTTCGATAACCTTTCAGATATACCTCTTCCTGCTTGACCGTTCGCCAAAGTCGTTCAACAAAAACGTTGTCCAATGCTCGACCTTTTCCATCCATGCTAATCCTGATGTTTGCTGTTTTTAATATGCCGGTGAACTCTTCGCTTGTAAATTGGCTCCCCTGATCGGTGTTAAATATCTCAGGTTTTCCATATTTTTCCAGAGCTTCATTTAGCGCTTCTATGCAAAATCTGCGATCTAGCGTTGTTGAAATTCGCCAAGATAAAACATACCGGCTATACCAATCTACTATTGCTGTTAAATAGACAAAACCTCTCTTCAAACGAATATAGGTGATATCTGTACTCCAAACCTGATTCGCCCGGGTGATCTCCAAATTGCGTAAAAGATACGGATTTTTTTATGTTCAACTTTTCCAGACCATGATACAGCTTATAAATGAAATTATGGAAAGGGGGAGTAACTCATGTCACTACGCTTGATAAATAATGGAGTTAAAGTTGGGAAACAGAGAGTGCATCTATCTATGCCGCTTGGGGAGAATAGCGACCAGCCTCTTTTAGATCAATACGAAAAAGCATCAGCAACTTCTCCTTCATTAATTCACACAGCGAATAACAGCATCTTTAGCCCAGGAGCATTGGGCCAAACTGCGATGTCAGCTGATTCTGAACCTCTCACACTTCATGAGGGAGGATGGGAGAGAAGTTCATTACAATACGCAGGAATAGCAGCTCCTCTCTTTGCAATGTCGCTTGGTGACTGGGTAGGCCTTATCATTGGTGCTGGAGTTCTTATAGGAGGAGGAATTAAATTATATCAACATTTTGCAACGCGAAGGGTTCGAATTTTTTTAAAGCAAAGTTTGAAATCACACAATCGCTTTCTTAATTTTTCACTCCAAAATTTAGGACCAGATATTGCTAAAGCAATCGCCAAAAATTCCAAAGTTTCTGAAGTTAAAATATTAAATTTGCAGGGCAACCAAATAGGTGATAAAGGAGCTAAGACTCTTGCAAAGAGTCCGTATCTGTCTAACCTAATAGAGTTGGATTTGAGGGACAACGAAATAGGCAGTAAAGGCATGAAAGCTCTGGCTAAGAGCTCCAATATGCTTCGGCTGGAGCACTTGTCTTTGAGTCGTAACAATATCGGTGATAAAGGAGTAAAAGCACTTGCAGCTAGCCCCAATATGGCTCAGCTGGGATGGTTGTATTTGGATCGTAACAATATCGGTGATAAAGGAGCGAAGGCTCTTGCTGAGAGTCCAAATGTGACTCAATTGAAAGAATTGTCTTTGGGTTTTAACAACATCACTGATGGAGGTGTGAAGGCACTGGCTGAAAGCCCTCAGCTGACAAGCCTGTCAATGCTATTTTTGACTGGTAACAAAATTGGAGATGAAGGACTTAGAGTCCTCTACCAAAATGGGTGGAAACGAGATAGCGAGCAATTACGACTCTTTTACCGAACACCTCCAAAGAAGAAGAGTGTTAAGAGTAAAAAGAAAACTCCTGATAAAGGCCTTGCTGAAAATAAAGCTTCTAAACCAAAAGAAACAAAACCGGCTAAGCAATCAACAACACCTTCAGAGGTCAAGCCGGAATATTCACCCCCTGCTCCTGTTGATGCATCAATCCTCAACATGAAAACTCCCGCTACATCTGCTGAACCTGCACTTGCACCTGGATGGTCTGATGCTTCTATGCTCAACACTAAAACTCCTGTTACTGAACATGGCCGGACTGATGCACTAGCTGCTGATCAGATGATTGTTGGTGATAAATATACTTTGATTAGAACTATTGGAACCGGCGGATATGGCGTTGTCTATCTCGCTCATGATCCTGTCATGGATAGAGATGTGGCCATCAAGATGATTCATAAACAACTCCTCTCTAATCCAACCATCCAGGAACGGTTCAAGCGAGAATTTCAAGTTATTGCTGCTCTTCAACATCAGAATATAGTTCAGATTTATGAAGCTGATCCCAATTGTCGATACTATGTTATGGAATATCTCCAAGGTGAAAATTTAGGTAGCCGCATGCATGCACAAGGAGGTATGTCGCTAGCTAAAAGCTTCATCATCTTTACTCAACTTTGTGTTGCAATGGAAAGGGTTCATACTCAAAATCTAGTCCATCGCGATGTAAAACCATCTAACATCTTTTTAACCGACCAAAACAATGTAAAGCTTCTCGACTTTGGTGTGGCAAGGATGTTGGAGGATGACTCAAACATTACAATGACAGGCCAGTATATGGGAACTCCTCTTTATATGTCTCCTGAACAGTGCAGAGGAGAGAGATATAGTACAGCTGCCTCAGACATCTATTCTATGGGAGTGATATTATATCAGATGTTAACGGGTGAGATGCCGATTGATGTGAGGGATAGGAGTGGTAACAAGTTGATGGCACACGGTATTATGATTAACCACATCATGAAGAAGCCAAAGCCAATGACAAAGCATGCTGAATTACAGGATGTTATTTTTAAAGCTTTGGAAAAAGAGCCTAATGATCGTTATCAGAGTGTCAGCGAATTCCTAAATGCCCTTAAACAGAAAATTCCTCGATAACCGGATAAAAAACTCAAGAAAGAATATATTTTATTCCCCCTAAGTTTTTAACAACGTATCTGATTCAGTGTATTTCATTTTATTGAAGACTAATTTCAGATTTTTTTGAATTATCATAAACATACATCTACTATTTCACAGATTTAGATTTTATTTTTTATAGCGTATCCTATACATCGCTTCTGCCGCTGTATCTTTGATCTTTGACTTAGGATCCTTAAACGCCCTCTCAAGCGCAGGCAAAGCATTCGTTGCATGAGGAGAAAAAATGCCCAAAGTTTCAGCAGCAGCTAATCTCGTTCTCAAGTTCTTGCTCTTCAGCGCTTTGATTAATGCCGGAATTGAGTGAATGCCAATTTTTTGCAAAGCAAGAAATGCTTCTATGTTTATGTGGGAATGACTATGATGAAAAGCAAAATTTGATTTCGTATCGCCTAACAAACGGATAAGACTTGGAATTGCAGCTTGTCCCAAAAAACCAAAGTTACTCAAGGCTTTTGCAACTTGCTTTCGTACTATCGGGTTAGGATCTTTTAAGGCTTTCGTAAGCGCAGGAATCACTATTGATGGGAAGCTCTGGATCTCTCCTAAAGCCTTAGCCACATCAATGCGAACTTGAGAACTTGAGTCCTTGTGTAGAAGTCTTATTAAAAGTCCAAGGGAGGGTTGTGCTATTTTGCCAAGCCTGCCCAACACTTCCGCGACACCTCCTCGGATGTTGGAAGATTCATTCATCAATGCACTAATTAGAAAGGGGATTGCATCTTTACCAATGTTGCCCAGTGCCTGAACAGCCGCATTGGTGATGCTTACGTTGGAATGTTTTAGTAAATCAAAGAGATTTGGAATGGCTTGTTTTGCCATAGTAGCAAATTTGCCAAGACTAATAGCGGCCTCTTCTATTACACTATTATCCTTATCCTTTAAAGCTTCAATCAGGGCAACAACACTATGTTTGTTCAAAGGATCGATACGAACAAGCACACTTGCGGCATGTTTACGAACGTTATAATTTTGGTCATTCTTTAAAAGCTTGATTATCACAGAAATTGAGGCTTTTGCTGCCTTTCCAATTTTTCCTAAAGCCTCCAACATTTTTATTCTGAGCCGTTGACTGGGATGATTGAGGAAAATAATAATATCTGCAACCGCGACTTTCGATTTTGCGCCTATGTTTCCCAGGGCTTCGATGGCTGACGATTTCACATCCGAGCTGTTTCCTTTTAAAAGTTTTTGAAGTGCAGGAATTGCTGATGGCCCAATTTTTGACAATGACTTTGCAGCAGCTTCTCTGCAATCAGAATCAAATTTCACAACCCTGATCAAGCTTGGAATCGCTTGTTTAGCATCTGAACCTATCTTGCCCAATGCAATCGCTGCATACGATCTGACTATGTTGTTTGGATCTGTCAATGACCTGATAAAGATGGGGATTAAAATCTTGGAAGTTGACTTCGATATCATTTGACTCATAGCTTCAATAGCAGCGGTACGAATCGATTCATCTGGATCTTTCAGGACTTTGTTCAACTCCGGGATAGCTAACTTAGCCCTAAAACCAAAACTGCCGATTGTTTCTATTATCGTTTGTCGATCGGATTTTTTTGCGCTCCTCAGAACGTATAAAATGCCTGGAAGAGCAGCTGGCACAGCATGTTTTCCCATCACCTTCAGTGCTTTGACACCGAGAAGCCTCATCTCGTAATCCTTTGATTTTAAGACCTTGATCAAGATCGGCAACGCACCTGTCCCAATTTTTCCAAGAGCCTTAGCAGCAAGAATTCGATGTGGTGCGCGACGATTCTTTATAATTCTCATTAGATACGGAATCGCTGCATGACCGGCACCGCCCAAACTTCTGACCATAAAACTGCAAATAAGAACATCTCTAAAGCTTTTAATATCATCTCCACAGGTTTTAAGTGCTTTGATTATCTGAGGGAATATGTAAGGTGCTAATCGTAACAGTGTGAATGCCGCATTAATTGCAACTAGTCCATAAATAGCGCGAGGGTCGGATTTGCCACCTTCGTCTCTCAACGCTCTTATGAGATATTTTGCTGCAGGCTTCGCATATTTGCCAAACTGTCCCAAACATTCGATAATTCGAACCCTGACCTCCCATCTGGATATCTTGAGTGTACGAATAAGTCTCAAAATAACAGGCCTTGATGATACTCCAATCTTTTCCAACGCAAAAACCACAGCTTCAGATGTTTCCAGCCGCGGTACCTTCAACATCTTTAATAAAAGTGGTACTGCTCGTTTTGCCTTTGGGCCGATCCTTCCCAAAGCAAAGGCTGCCTCGATACGCACAGACGTGTGTGAATCTGTCAAAAGCTTAATGAGTTTAGGTATTGCAGAATGAGAGTCTTTGCCAATTGACCCCAAAGCTTGGGCCGCCAACAAACGTATCCACCAGGTTCGACTCTTCAATGCGCGAATGAGCGTTGGCACAGATGCTTTGCCAATACGTGTTAAGGTCCTCGCCGCAGCCTTTCCCTTCCAGAAATCCGAGCCATTTAACGCTTTGGAGAGGAGTTGAATAACTGCGAGAGGAACACGCTTCTTTCTCTTTGATAAATTGAGAAGTTTAAAATTGCTAATCCCTTTGATCTGCCTTTCAAATCCTCTTAAGAGTTTTAAAAACTCCTCTCCTCTTTTGTTAACCGCGCACCAAATACTTCCTGAAAGCGAATATGGATGAAATGAGTCCTTATGAGCCTTTTTTTGAAAATCTCTTTTCTTTGAAAGGAGCATAATCTTGCCCCTTTCTTTTACACAGCAAAATACATTTTTTGTTTTTTTTAACACACAATATGTTCCAATAAGCTTTGTCATAAAATCTCCTATTTACAATCTGGTGGGCAGGTCTATCTAGGTTTTGGAGCGCGGTAACAACTACGTTTTAAATTCTTTAGTATTTCAGGCTTCGTTTCAATAGTCTCTTAGCACTACATGATCGACAGATCATCTTAAAGAGGGATTTAGTGTAGCACTCTCCAATTAGCAAGCATTTTCCAAGTGAGTATTCTGGCTGTTTTTCCAATCACGTTCAAACTGATTCGGCGATTTATATTTCAATGTTGAGTGTGGAACCAGTAATCGACCTTTCGTTATTAAGATTTGCAGATAGCCAAAAGTTGATCGCATACAGCAATCTTTGATTCATTCTCTGTACGTTCATCGCTTTAGAGGTTGAGGTTTTATTTTTTTAAGTGCCTAGGCTGCATGCCATCGAATATCCTTATCACTACTCCGAAGCAGCTTGGTAAGTATAGGTACCGAGGCAACAGACTTTGGACCTATTTTTCCAAGTAGCCAAGCAGCATTAAAAACCATAATTTTATCCTTATTCTAAAGAAGCTTTATCAAGGCTGGTACTGCATGAGCCGTTTTTGGACCAATGTCCCCAAATGCTTTAAAATGGGAAAAACAATCAAGCTGAAGCATTGCTGGGACCACCCTTGCTCAAACGTTTAGTTAAAGCAGGCGCTCCATATTATATCAAAGAAGCGGTGAAATATCCCGATGAGTTGCGAAGAGATTTTAAAAATGATGGTCTTCCTGCGAAGACGATAGAAAGATACATTAAAATACTCAGGAATAAGGCGAAGAACAATCCGAAATACAAGAGAAGTTTTTAGTTATCGATCGATATGGCCGTCAGGTTGTTTTCGATGAACGATGAGACATCACAAACATACTGGGAAAAATTATGTTTATAAAATTTCCACAGCTCAAGTATTTTCGAGGGTCATTGCACAACCATGACAATGCCCCACCGATAGACATTCGAACAGGCCTTGAAAATGGAATCACAGGGCCGGTGGATTCATTTTTTCCTCTGCCAAATGCGCTACAAAATCTTTCACAAAAATTAATAGCTGATTTTTAACGAAATCGCGCTTAAACATGAAATATTGACGTATAGCTTAGCAAGCTCAACATACAGGTGGAGTTTTTAGCTACTTAATATTTGTCGATTCCTACCATCCTAACTATCTATAGGGCACCTCTAAAAACTACTTTGTTTTGTTCTTTTTGTTCTTCGTGTCATCCCCGCGAAGGCGGGGATCCAGTATTGATAGGTATTAGCCAAATCTGGATCCCCGCCTTCGCGGGGATGACAAGCGGGAATCATAGGTTTTTAGAGGTGCCCATAATATATTTCGGCAACAGGGGATTGAGAATTGATTTTAAAGGTAAAACCCTTTGCAGCATAGTTGCCGGAAGAGGGAGTGAAGTTGGGCGCGGCGGCCTGTTCGATTGTCATAAATTGCCAGCTGTAAAAACCCTTAATCTTCTCACCGTTCAGCTTTTTTACATCCTGAGTTAAAGTAGCCAGACAATAAGCGCTATATGGTAGATGTTGAGAAGGTTTCAGAGTTGCAGTCATTGTAGCTTCGTCATAACTGACCTTTCCAGTTACAGGAGTTCCTGCGCATGTGAGAAGAAAACTCTTGTCGTTTATGGATGTCGCATCCATCTTTCTGGTAAAAATGGCTAAAATTGTTGTATCCGCAGGAATAGAGATGGCATTATCGACAGGTAGAACATCCTTAATAATCTCCTTCCCAGTATCATCTACATTGAGTGTGACAGATGTCTGTTTTGAAATATTGCCAGCCTCATCTTTAAGCCAGGCGAAAATTTCCAAGATGCCGTTTTTCGATTGAATAATAGGAAGATCATTTTGAGTAATTACGAACGGGATTCCACCTGCAAAAAAAGTTTTTTGAGGTGCTGCAAGAGAAACCCAACAGGTATGGTCTTTATCCGGTTGATCTGAAAGGAGTGATGTGCAGTGTGCTATAACTCCTACATCATCTTCACCGGAGATCTTGAGTGGAAGGGTCAATGAAGTCGCTGTAAAATTTTGAGGATTTACTGCAGGGATATCAATTTCAACTTTGACATTTTCGGGTGCCGTTGTATCGACTGCAATCTTCGTGTCATTATTTGAACC
>JBDRGF010000018.1:0-3547 GCA_043818055.1 Pseudomonadota bacterium
TTTTTACATGTGATAGGGCTGATATGAGCAGAAAAAAGATAAAAAATAATTTTGGGGCTAAAATTACAGTTTTTTTCAAAAAAAATCAGCCTCCAAATAACGAAAACCCTTCATCTTTTTTTAAAGTGTCGGATTGTGGTGCCTCGCACACGCAACAATTTCAAGAGATCAGCCGATAATAATAATATAGGCTAATCGAACCTGCCTTATGAAAGGATGGATAAGAATGGATAGAATGTCGGCGGTTCCACAATATTCAATACTCGAAGCTATTTCAGGACTTTACAGATATTTTGCACGAAAAAAGCCTGGAAAGAAAAATTGCCAGAAGATTGCTTCCGAAGTTAAGAAAAATAGCAACAAGGACAGCTATCGCCTAGGAGACACCTGGTCGAGAATCAAGGTTACAAAAAAGCTGACATCAACGTCACCTCTCATCAGACAAGCATCCTTATCAATTGTTAAGACAATAGCTACAACCTTCCAAAATACGGCAAGCGCCATTTATCTCGGAAAGATAAATGGCCAACATATTGTCGCAACAAATTCTCACGTATGTAATCATGCAAGCGGATGCAGAGAGATGATGTTCGTCATGAAGGCGCCAAATGGAAGGAATATTTTAGGCAGAAGAAAGAAGCTATTAGGAATCTGGAAAAAATTCGATTTTGCACTTGTTGCAATCGAACTGTTTGATAAAAAAGAAGAGAAGCTTTTGCCAAAAGGTTTAAAAATAGATGCATCTAGCTCAATATATCCGGGGCAAAAGCTGATAACAATGGGCTTTGGAAATAGGCGCAACCCCAAACAACATCTAACAGTGAATATGGATCGCGATTGCAAAGTGCTATCTCAAAGAGATCACTTTCCGCTAACTACTGACCCAGACAATTTAAATTCTCCGAGCGCGTACAAGGTCCACTCCTTCGCTCACGGTTGTGATATATCCGGAGGCGATTCAGGGTCTCCAGTTATCGACAGGGTCACAGGAAGGGTAGTTGGAATTAACTGGTCAGCTAAACTTCCTCGCTCAAGTCGATTACAACGCAGCTCATATCTACAATGTATAACGGGAACCAATCATAAGGATATCTGGCAACAACTCAGTTATGCCGTACCTTTTATAGCTGTAAAAAAACATCTATTTAGCAGACATGCGATGTCACGAATGGACGCAGAGACAAGAGCAATCGTTAAAAAGTTGTTTAATTACATAGGAACTTTCTGAAAAAGTGGTCGGGATATAAAAGCCAAAATTGGTATGATTCGAAGGATTTTGCAGCTATTTTTCAAAAAATATCGGTGATGCATTTAAAAACAATGGTTTTTTATAAAATGAGAGATGAAGAGTTTGTTATCGATTCGATTCGGCGATGACGATTTGGCATTTTAAACGCACTCACCCATCACCAGCTGATTTCCTGGTTGAAGTCATCCTCATTCCATTGACGATCCCCTTCGACGTACTCAGGGTACGACTGGTTTATATCTTCTGATGGATCGACAGAGAAGAGAGAGTAAGTCGATTCATTCTTATCCGGATCGTATTTTTCAAATTGTCGTTTTGGCGGAGCTTTTGTTATATAGGGGAAGGCCCGTTGAATGAGTTTATCATCGAACACAAACTCCTTGAGATCCATGGTTGATTTGCAGTGTGAACAGATGACAGGAATAGCACCGAATATCTTCGCAATAAGTGTAGCCCATTTTCTTTTACCAACCTCGGGTTGGTAAAAGGCAGGTGGGTTCGAGTTCGGTTTGACGGGTTGGCTCGATTCAATATCAAGATGTGTATTATCCTGTTTTGCCACTCTTACCAATCGCTGAATGTTGCTTGCGTAGAAGCCGGCATATCGTCTGATGTTTTGGTATCGGTTGGGAATATGGAGGGTCAGTTTAACTAAGAAGCTTCTCCTCGGCTCCGATCGGGATCATTGGGAGAGAGCTTGAGGGTTGTTTTCCTTAACAGGATTTTGGCTTCATGACATGTGGCACACTCAAATCGAGCCACTCCCCGCTGCCAAGAGATATTAAGTTGGAGAATATATTTTGTTTAAAATACGAGAGAAATGTAAAGGCAGACAACACGATATCGTTTGAGGGAAGGACGTATCAGATCAGACCGAACAAGCAACGGTGGAGTAATGCAAAGGCAAAAGTTGAAATAAGGCTGAATTTATCGAAGAATTTAGAGATATATGGGCACATCTAAAAACTACTTTGTTTTGTTCTTTTTGTTCTTCGTGTCATCCCCGCGAAGGCGGGGATCCAGTATTGATAGGTATTAGCCAAATCTGGATCCCTGCCTGCGCAGGGATGACAGGCGGAAAATATGAGTTTTTAGAGGTGCCCATATTACAAAAAAAGGAGATAGGGGTGTTTAGGCATAAAGCCAAGAAAAACAGGGGATTACAGCTCAGGGAGGACATTCTACAGTTGCAGTAAAGAGGACATTCTTGCGTTGCGGTAACAGTGGTGTAATTTTCAAGCAACTTTCGCCAAAACCTACCGATAACAATGTACAGCTTTTGGCTTTGCAAAGGGATTATTAAATAATGAAAAAAATCGTTTTATATTCAATAGTTATATTTTGTGCATTCGCACTCTCCTCCTGTTCAAAGGGGTCTTCACCTCAAGGGGAGGATCCGAACTATTCAGGATATCCCAATACAGCGTTCACAATCTTTAGCGAAAAGGATCTGATTGGGGGGCCAACAGCGATCGGAAAAATAGGTGACCTTCTTCTCGAAAACGATCAGATTCGCGTCATCATAGAAAAACCTATAAAGAACTCCTTTCTCAACTCGTTCGGCGGCATCATCGTCGATGCCGATCTGGTCCGAAAAAATACAAATGGAAATGACAACTTCGGATCGATCTTTCCTATGATCAATATCGAATGGACGGTGAACTACAACAACTACGAAGTTTTAGCAAACAGGGATGAGGATGGCACGAAGGTGGTACGCGCGTATGGCATCATCGATGTCTATGATTACCTCGATCTCGATTTTATCGGCGCGATCGCAAAGGGGTTCGCAGGTCAGGACATCACATTTTCAAACAGGTTCGATGACAGGATGAATCCGTTCGACATCTACGACGATCTCCGAGGGATGGACACAAACGTGACGACCGATTACATACTCGAGCCCGGAAAGAATTATGTGAAGGTCGAGACGACACTCACTAACAATGGTGACAAAGATGTGCGTATGCCTGTCGGCCTCTTCATAAACAACTCAGGACAAAACTCCCTTTTGATACCCGGCACAGGATTCAGCCCTGGCTTCATGAAACAGGCGGGAGGAAATACATCTGCTGTAATATTTCCGGCCTTTGACGATGTCGATGTCTCTTACGGCGTCTTCTTCGATCAGAATCAATTTCTGTCATCCCCGGATGACAAGGGTGAAAAAACGGAAGCTCCAAAATCGGCATCCATCACATACTCAGGTTTCACAGTTCTCGCGTGGGGAGAGGAGCTCTTAAAGCTGCTCCCGCTCGGTGGAGGAACCGAGCCGAAGATCAATTTTACAATTCCAGC
>JBDRGF010000019.1:0-11870 GCA_043818055.1 Pseudomonadota bacterium
CATGAGGTTTATTAGTCAATTTTGACGCTATCATTATATAAAGGGGTTTGTTTTTACCCGATGTAATCTTTATGTAAATTCTAACCTATTGATATATAAGTGAAAAAGTGATATGTTTCGATGAAGAAACTTGGCCTCGAAAATGCGTATGAACGGGCGGGGGCACATGAAAAAGATAAAAGCCATAATTGTTTTAGTTATAATTCTTTTGAGTAATATTGCCTTTGCTCAGGTTTTAGAATCATTTGAAAAACCTCAACTCTATACAGAGCCAACTGTTCAGCTGCCACGTTCGATTCCAATGCAAGAAAAAGATTTATTCACGATCCCAAATACAAATGTTGAAATTGATTTGAATCAGATATGCGTAGATGCAAAAAATCCAATTTATATTACGAAGGCACAGAATGTTATTGATGCATTCAACAATTACACAAAATATCTTGAAGCAGGTGGAAAGTATTATGAGCTGTGTTTTGTGATGGAAAATGCTCTGGGAGATCAGATGTTCATTGAGAAGTCTATTGAAATGAAAATCCCCAATCACGTGAGCATTCCTATGATTATTTCCGGCCTTGTCTTTGATCAACCAAACACAGGAATGAAAATCGATCACGATGGTTATTTGATAGTTCATAATTTCGAGGTGAAGAATCAAACTAGAGGAATAGAACTGACATGCAGAGATGCCGGTTGTTTGCTAGTAAATTCAAATTTATCAGGGATTACAAGTGGCGATATAAGCAAGCCAGGTTTTTGTATCAAAACCACAAAAGACAGCCGCAACGTCATCATAAAAAAGTCAACAATCATCTCCTGCGATATCGGTATTGATGCAGAAGGTGAGAATATTCTGGTTGAGAAGAGCAGTATCACAAAAAACAAGATGTATGGTATCCGGGCTGATTCAAGTGTAAAAGATCTTTCGCTATCGAATATGGTATCTCTTTCTGATAACGGTGATGGAATAAAAGCCCTTGATGCTTTTATGCTTGAAGAGGGGGCTAACTCGAATATTGGCCTTATTAAAACTTTAGCCGATAAAGAGACGTTTGTTGTACCGGAGAGCACGCTGAACGATACGACCGCAAGATATGTGGAGTTTTACAAGCCCAAAACGGAAAAGAATCTTCAACCGATCGAATTTATATACCGCTACGAGCTCAAACCGACCGAACTCATCAAAAAAAAAGATTCTATAACTGTCACTGATCCTCGCATTCAGGGTCAATATGCTATGGCTGTCTTAAAGACGGCAGACGGCAGCACCATTTCACCCGAGGCATTGCTGATAAAAGATCGTGTCATCGTTCTAGTTGGCGGTTCTACGACGATCGATAGTCCCTCTGGATTTCAGTCCGGAGGCGAAAATGTTGGAGGTGGGGGAGATGAATTGTCAGGTGGTGCTTTTGGTGATGGATCGGGGGGTGGATTTGCAGCTGCTGGAAAAACAAGTTGTTCACTTTCGAAGGGAAATGATGAAGCAAATGGAGTCGTATATATAATGATGTTTTTCTTATCTGGTTTGCTCTTCTTCCGAAGGGTTCATTTAGGGAGGTGATATCGATGTTGACGCAAATTGAAATACATACACTGGAACATCTGGTTCACGAGAAAAATGAGTCTGAAACTAGTGGTGTCGAGATGTCATCCAAAAGAAAAAAACACCTGAAAAAACTGCTTAAAAAAGCAACGCCCGAACAACTCGAAAATATATATTCAGACACAGCCGACTGGGCGTGCTCGTCATCTGAATGACTGCCTTTTATTTGCCGGAGAGCCCTTATACTTTTTATATTTAAGCAACAATCCATGAAACTCGGTTTTTAATGCCGGTATTTCTTTAGCAATTTTCCCACATTTATCCAGCAGGTTATCAATTTCGACTATCGAGGCGTGCTGTTTGATTTTTACTTCGACCTCAGTTCCATAAATGCTGAAGAGCACGATCGGCTTGGTCTCGCCCTGTGATTTGGCCTCAGCCTTTGCCATATTGATATATCTATGCGCCTCTTCGGTTTGATTCAGCTTAATATAAACATCTGCCAGCGTCAGAAAAATCTTATGTTTATAACTTCTCAGCAATCCTGCTTCTTTGCCACGATTTCCATCGATGTAGTACAACGCCGTCTTGCAGTAATCTAAAGCTTCCTGATACTTTTTGGCCAGGATGAGTGTGCCTGCCAAAGAGACCATGCCCTCGACTATGAGTGTCATGCTGCCTATCTGGCAAGAAATTTCATAGCTCATCTTTTGATAATCGATAGCCTCTTCAAAATGTCGGTTGTAGCTGTGAAACGCTGCGAATCCGCTGTATAATCTTACTAACAAATCAGGAAGGTTGTATTTATTCGCGAGCTGTATTCCTTTTTGATAATAATTTAAAGCCCTTTGCTTTGCCCCTTTGTAATTCAACGAATAGAGATCTCTGTAGGAATGAGCCAAAAACATGAGTGATGTGACTTCTCCGTGAATATCATTTTTGGATTTGAAGCTTTGGCGTTCGCGTTTTAATACTTTGATCGCCGAGATGTAACAACGGATTTTGTCTTCACTTCGGGAAGCGAGGTAAAAAAGAGCCTGTCCAAGTTTAGTCTCCTGCTCAAGCGCATGTCTTTGGGAAGAGGGAAGGGTTTTTGCGACAAAAAGCAATTGTCTCATCGATTCAACCGCAGATAAAAATTTTCCGTCCAAAATACTCAAATACGACAGCAAAGCGTGATAGCGAAGGAAGATGAATAGCGGGGCAACGTTTTTTGCTGTAATCTTTTGTTCATGTAGCTTTTTGATCTTACCTGTTAAATATCGCTCATAGCTTTTGAGGATCGGATAGTCTGAGATTAGCACTGCTATTTGTTTCTTTGTTATCGTGTGCGCAGAGTGGCTCTTTCGTTTTTTTGCATTTAGCCAGGCGAGTTGGAGATTTATCAACGCGTTTCCGACGGGTGCAATTTTCATCCGGCTCGTTTTCGTCAACGCATTTATTGCTTTAGGATACTGGTTCATGTGTGCGTATTCATTGCTGAGTGAAATCACGAGTTCCAGTTTTTCATTCGTATTCTTTTCAGACAACAATGGAACGAGCCTTTCAATATATTCTATTGCTTCGTGTGACTGGGATTGCGACAGCGCGTGAGCGATCAATCTTCTTAGCGAATCGATTCGCCGGGATTTGGAGCTGTCCCTTGCCAGATGGTAGTCGATTATCTCCTGCTTTGCCTTTTTATGTCGGTAGAACCCCGCTATTTTCTTGTGAATAGCATGCGAGTCCTTTTCCGAAATGCCGGAGGCGATGACTCGTAATATGGCAGTGTTTGCAAAGAAAGGCTTGTTGGCATGTTCACACGAAAACAACTCAGAGGAGCGAAGTTCATCAGAAATATTTTTTATATGAGGATGAATATTCAACCATGAAGGTGATGTTTTGTTGTCGTTCTTTTTTCCGTTCCATTTCAGGAAAGCGTTAATATCAGAGAGTCCGATCTCATCTCCAAAACAGGCCATTAATTTAGCAACACTCTGCGCTTCAGTCGAAAGTGCGGATAAATGTGAGTTGATATGATTTAACAAGGATTTGGGCGGTGTAATGTGCTCGAAATCAAATCCGATATCGGTCAGCAAATCGATGCTCGGCCTTCTGTCCGCTCCAAAGAGTTTTCCCGATTTTATGGCTTCCTGAAAGAGGTCACGCATAACCCGCGGATTTCCGCCTGTTAATCTTTGTAATTTCGTAACATATTCCTCATTCGGATGCGATCCAAAGATGTATTCCAAAAACTCGCTCGTGTCGGAATCTGAAAATGGCGGCAGTGTTATTAAAGTCACACAATCATTTGTGAGTCTGAGTCTTTCCCTGATGTGTTTTATATCGGAGTGCTGTGGATCAACGGTGAACAGCATCACGGATCTCGCCTGGTTTTGTTTTAAATTTTTCTGTTTATGCTGGCTCTTAAGGTTTGCAATAAAGTTTTCAAGTGCATTTATTAGGCCGTTTTTGCTTTCTTGAGATGACTTTCGAAATACAAGATCTATGTCGTCTATGAGGAGCGCACTTGAATGTTTGCAACTGATATTAGCAACTTCTTTGGAAGAGGTGAGGGCATGATAATCAAAAAAATGAGTTGTAAAATCGTTTCGCTGCAAAAAAGATTTGATTTTGTTCAGGAGAATCGTTTTACCCATTCCGTGAGCGGCAGATATGCAGATAATGGGTTTTGTCGTTTTCACCCCTTGCGCGACATTCTGAATTATAGATTCGATCCTGTTATGAATCTTGTCCCTGCCAATATACTTTGGAATATATGAATAATAAGTATCCTGCGATGGAGGGTTAATAAGTGAAGCCCGAATAGTCAAAGCCTCCAGGGCCTCGATCGGGGTCTGATACCGCTCATCCGGATGGAACCTGATCATCCTCATTATGACGTCATCGAGATAAGGTGGTATGTTAGGATTAAATGCCGACGGTTTTTGGATCTCGAGAATTTTTGCAGTTTTGAGCTCTGGATTAGATCTCAGATTGCAGGCCATTGTTTCATATCGTGTCAGTCCGGTAAAAGGGTTTTTCTTTGTCAGGGCTTTGTAAAAGGTGAGACCAAGGGAATAAATGTCGCTGCGATGGTCAGGCTCAGGCAGCGAAATAGCCGGAATGACTTTTTTATATCGGGAGAGAAGATTCGGCTTGGATTTGAACATCTTAACGATCATCTCCGGCGACATGTAATGAGCAGTTCCGCCAATAGCTGAAGTCCCCATTATTGTAGCAAGGCCAAAGTCGATCAGTTTGACAAACAACTCTTTTTCTTTTTTGACGATCAATAAATTCTTGGGCTTGATATCGAGATGCAGCAAACCGTGATTGTTTAAATACGCCAAAGCGCGCAAGGATTCCAAAAGAAGCGTTTCAATTTCGTGTATCGAAAGATCAACTGAAACATCCAGCAAATCACCGTATGGCAGGAATTCCATCGTGAAATAGTAGATATTCCGGTTCCTCGCCGATGAGCGGATATGGCCGAAATCATAAATTTTAGGAATATTTGGATGGGAGAGCCTGCAAGCCACATCGAATTCATGTTTGAATTTCCTCTCAAACGACTTGATGGAAGCTTCATCATTTTTTAATGTTGGAATTTTCAATACTTTGAGAGCAACCTCTCTGTTATCAGCGTCTCTGGCAAGATAGATGATCCCCTGTCCACCCTTGGCAATCTCTTTGACAATGGTGTATCTGTCATTCACCCTTTGTCGGGCATTGATCAGCTTCTCAAAGGTCTTTTCCTCAAATGATTTTGCCGGCACTTTTAACAAACGACCTCCCCAAGAGAAAACAAATTATACATGAATTTCCCCAAAGAGCAACGATCCAACTAAAGTAGATTCCACACCCGGTGAACTTTGTACGCTTCCCCCCCCGGGGGGGGGGGGGGGCAGGGAAAAAGGCGCATGTAGCATGTATCATATAGTCCCACACCCGGTGTGGGCTTTTGACTCACCGGGTGTGGATCCTTGTGGTTGGGGCCGATGAATTACATTTCGCTTTTCCTATCAGCCTAATGAAGCCGTGAGCAGGTGAATAGGCAGTAGGGGTTTAGGTGGATAGGCAAGGAACATCTGTTCAAACTGCTCAAGATGCATTTCGCTTTTCCTAACAGCCTAAATACCTACAGCCTATCAGCCTATTATATATTCCATTTGCTTTCAAGGGCTTACGGGTATAAGTATTTAGAAAATTTAATCAGGGATTGAGCAGGGGGAGGGGGTGAGATTATGAAGAAACAAGTAAAGATTGTTAAATCAAAAGAAATTATCGATGTGTCTTTGTTTAAAGAAATTAGGGAATTAATTATTACAGCGCGGAAAACCGTTGCCAGAAATGTTAATACAATTCAGGTGATAACTAGCTTTGAAATTGGTCGGCGCATTGTGGAGCATGAGCAGAAAGGTTTGAAGCGCGCGGAATATGGAGAGGCTTTAATCAAAACATTGGCAAATAAGCTGATGATGCAATTTGGCAATGGTTTTTCCCAAACAAATCTTAAACTGATGCGGCAATTCTATCTCATATATAAGGAACGTACTGGTCAGACAATGTCTGGCCTATCGCTTCAGTTTCCAATAAGTCAGACAGTGTCTGACCAATCCGAGCTGATGATGAAATCTGAAATAATGCCTCGAAAATTTACGCTCAGCTGGTCACATTACGTGTTTTTGATGGGAATCAATGATGACCAGGAAAGAAATTTTTACGAAATTGAGTCTTACGAGCAAAACTGGTCGTTGCGGGAACTCAAGAGACAATTTAATTCCAGCCTGTATGAGCGGTTGGCACTGAGCCGTGATAAAAAGGATATAAAAGAATTATCCAAAAAAGGACACACCGTTGAGAAACCACATGATCTGCTGAAAGAACCATACGTTCTCGAATTTCTGGGGATCGATGAAAAGACAAAATATTCTGAATCCGATATAGAGACTGCAATTATCGACAAGCTTGAACATTTTCTTTTGGAGTTGGGTAAAGGGTTTTTATTTGAGGCGCGTCAAAAGAGATTTACATTTGATGAAGATCACTTTTTTGTCGATCTGGTTTTTTATAACCGACTGCTTGGATGTTACGTCCTGATAGATCTGAAAATCGGCAAATTGACACATCAGGATCTTGGTCAGATGCAGATGTACGTCAATTATTTTGACCGTTATGTAAAAACAAAAGATGAATCTCCGACCATCGGCATCATTCTTTGTCGCAAGAAACATGATGCCCTGGTGGAAATTACACTTCCAAAAAAAGCAAACATTCACGCAAAAGAGTATCGTCTATATCTGCCGTCAAAGGAGGAGTTGAAACGCAAACTCCTGGATTGGACAAGAGGGCAGGATGTTAGCAGTACGTCATCGCAGACAACAAAAGAAAGCTAACCCTCAAAAAACCAAAAGCGCATGTAGCATGTGGTCCCACACCCGGTGTGGGCTTTGTACGCTCCCCCTTACTAAGGGGGAGTTGGAGGGGGTGGTGTGGGTCTTTGTGGTGGGGTAAGTTGGAGGTGGTGGTTGTGAGGAGCATTCCTCCCTTTGATAAGGCATGCCCCGCCGCATGGCTTGGGGGGAGGCCAGGAGGGGTCGATGGAGCGCGGCCTATTCAGATGAATTGGTTTTAGCTTTTCCTGTCATCCTAAAAGCCTACAGCCTAAA
The DNA here is from genome assembly GCA_043818055.1 of Pseudomonadota bacterium. Lineage (GTDB taxonomy): Bacteria > UBA10199 > UBA10199 > 2-02-FULL-44-16 > JBDRGF01 > JBDRGF01. Next base: position 7,195 of record JBDRGF010000019.1, read on the forward strand.
TAACCTTATTATTTCCATTTGCTTTCACGGTCTTACGGGTATAAGTATTTGGAAAATTTATTCAGGGATTGAGCAGGGGGGGGATAATAAGTAGTAAGTTATAAGTGGTAAGTATTAAGTCTCGCGCGGCAAGCGCGCCGGAATCATGTATCTCTCCCACTTTGCAAAACGAGCGATTTTGGAATACTCCTCGGCAATAATTTGCAAATGCGATTATTGAACAGATGAAGAGAGTTTAGGGATATGGTATAAAGACAGAAATGGAAAAAACGACTATGGCAAATAATCTCAATACAACCAAAGAACAGGAGCGCGCCGAACTGCATCGCGCCATCTGGCAGATCGCCAACGATCTGCGAGGTAGCATCGACGGCTGGGACTTCAAACAATATGTTTTGGGGATGCTTTTTTATCGCTTCATTAGTGAAAATCTCACCAGCTACATCAATGAAGACGAGCGGCGTAGCGGCAAGAAAGACTTTGACTACGCTAAACTATCAGACCAGAAGGCGGAGTTTGGTCGTGCTGATACGATAAAGGAAAAAGGGTTCTATATTTTGCCGAGTGAGCTTTTTATCAATGTCCGAGCTAAAGCGCGCCATGACGCCAACCTCAACGAAACTCTTGCAGCAATTTTTCGTGATATTGAAAGCTCGGCAAAAGGTACAGAAAGCGAGCCAGATCTCAAAGGCTTATTTGATGATCTAGATGTGAATTCCAACAAACTCGGCAACACGGTAGAGAAAAGAAATCAAAAACTGGTCAAGCTTTTGGAGGCGATCGGCGACCTGCGCCTGGGCCATTATTACGACAACACGATCGACGCCTTCGGTGACGCCTATGAGTTTTTGATGACTATGTATGCTGCAAATGCAGGAAAGTCCGGCGGGGAATTTTTTACCCCACAAGAAGTCAGTGAGCTACTTGCTGAGATTACAACAGTCGGCAAAAAAGAAGTGAACAAGGTTTACGATCCAGCTTGTGGTTCTGGTTCTTTGCTCCTCAAATTCGTCAAGGTCCTCGGAAAAGAAAATGTCCGGCAAGGGTTCTTTGGGCAGGAAATCAACCTCACTATCTATAACCTCTGCCGTATCAATATGTTTTTGCACGACATCAACTACAATCACTTTGATGTTGCCCACGGTGATACACTTACCGACCCAAAGCACTGGGACGATGAGCCCTTTGACGCGATAGTTTCCAATCCACCGTATTCCATCAGGTGGGAGGGCGACGGCAATCCGCTTCTTATAAATGACCCGCGTTTTTCTCCTGCAGGAGTATTAGCGCCAAAGAGCAAGGCCGATCTTGCTTTTACAATGCACATGCTCTCTTGGCTTTCCACCATTGGCACGGCGGCGATCGTTGAATTTCCGGGAGTGCTTTATCGAGGAGGTGCAGAGCGGAAGATCCGAAAATACCTGGTAGTTAACAACTATACCGATACCGTAATCCAGCTTCCGCCTGATCTTTTCTTCGGTACAACCATCGCCACCTGCATTATCGTGCTTAAAAAGAGTAAGAAGGACAACAAAACGCTCTTTATTGACGCATCAGCCGAATTTGTTCGCGGTGGGAATAAAAACAAACTGAGCGAGGAAAACCGTGCCAAGATACTGGATGCGTTTACCAGGCGCGCGGACATGGAGCATTTTGCGAAGCTTGTGGACAACAAAACCATCGAAGAAAACGATTACAATATCGCGGTATCGACCTATGTGGCGCAAAAAGACACCCGCGAGGCTGTAGATATTAAGGAGCTTAATACGGAGATCGCTCGAATTGTTGCGCGGCAGAATGAGCTCCGCATTGCAATCGATGCAATTGTGGCGGATATTGAAGAAACAAAATAGTATGAGTAAATCTAAAAAAACAGATAAGGCGAACAAAAAGCCGCGCCATGAAATAATTATCTATGAAAGTGGAGATGGGATGCCGCATCTTTCTGTGCGGCTTGAAAACGAAACAGTGTGGCTCACTCAAGCACAAATGGTTGATTTGTTTCAGTCCAGCAAGGCAAATGTCAGCGAGCATATCAAACATATTTTAGAAGAGGGAGAACTAAAGAAGAATTCAGTTGTTCGGAATTTCCGAACAACTGCCTCAGACGGCAAAAACTACGATATAGAGCATTATAATCTTGATATGATTATTTCACTGGGATACCGCATTAAATCATCTATTGCTACTCGATTCAGGCAATGGGCTACCGTTCGTTTGCGGGAGTATATTGTCAAGGGTTTTACTATGGATGATGAACGGCTTAAAAAAATGGGTGGTGGTGGATATTGGAAAGAGCTCCTCGCTCGAATACGCGATATCCGTTCCAGTGAAAAGGTTTTTTATCGTCAGATTCTCGACATCTATGCCACCAGCATCGATTATGATCCAAGCTCTGATACTTCGATGGAGTTTTTCAAGAAAGTGCAGAATAAAGTGCATTATGCCGTACACCACCACACTGCAGCCGAAATCATTTACAACCGTGCTGATGCTGAAAAGGAATTCATGGGACTCACCACATTCCAGGGGACACGCCCCCACCTTATGGATGCCGTAATTGCTAAAAATTACCTAAGTGAAAAAGAGCTTCGCGCTCTAGGGCAGATTGTTTCGGGTTATCTTGACTTTGCGGAGCGCCAGGCGGAACGTGAAGTGCCGATGAAAATGGCGGATTGGGCGGATCACCTTGATACTATCCTGACTGCTACCGGCGAAAAACTATTACTTGATTCAGGAACCATAAGCCACGAGAAGGCAGTAGAAAAAGCAAAGGAAGAATATAAAAAGTACCAAGCTAAAACATTGAGCGAAGTAGAACAGGCGTATCTCGACACCATTAAAACCGTTCAGAAAAAAGTTGAGAAAAAAGTAAAAGAGTAAATGCCCAAATAAAAGAAATCACTATGACCAATATGCACAGTAAAATCGCCAAGATTGTCGCCAAGCAAAATGAGATTCGCGCCGCGATTGATGAGATTGTGGCGGATATTGAAGGAAAATAGTATGGGAAACGATAATAAAATAGAAAGAGGTTCTGAGTGGAGAAAGTGGGATTTACACCTACATTCTTTTTCATCTTCTACACAGGAGGAATATATAAGGAAAATTAAAGATGAGAACATAGAAGTAGTTGGCCTTACTAATTATTTTAATTTCGGTGAAAATGATTGGATTTTAAAAAATAAACTCGAAGATGAAGGTATTGTAGTTTTTTTAAATTTGGAATTAAGACTAACCTACACAAACAAAGAAGACGATTGTTGTGATTTGCACCTCATTTTTTCAAATGAATTAAAGAAGCAAGATATTGATACTTTTCTAACAAAGTTAAACTGCTCTATTTCTGGCAGAAAGAAAACGCTCAACACGGTAACAAGTGAAGATGAAAAGAAGATTGCTGTAGTGGAGTTTAATAAAGTTGATGAAACCTTAAATGACCATGCTCTTATCAATTTAAAAGATAAAGTGCTTATTGGGATGCTGTCCAGAGGTAAGGGCAGCTCGAGAAGCTCCACAATGTATGAATCATTAACCAAGGACTCAGATTTTATTATCCATTCTACAAGTAAGGTCGAAAAAATAAGTGACGACATTAAGTATTGGACAGGGAGTGATGTAGAAAAACCCTTGGCTTGTAAAGCTTTGTTTCAAAGTAGTGATGCTCACAATGTCGATAAAATTGGAGAAAAATATTCATGGGTCAAGGGGAATCCATGTTTTGAGACTTTAAGCCAAGCTGTTGTAGATTATGAAAACAGGATTTTGATACAAGAAAGAAATCCTGCTGAAAACAAGAATTCATCCCCAGAACTTTTTATCGACAAAGATGACGACGTAAGCTTTATTACAGTTGATAACGAAGCCTTCTTTGGATTGTCGCAGACAACATTAGACTTAATAGAAAAACACATAGAGAAACTCTCTAACCAACAGATTAAAGCGTATCTAGATAGTTTGCTGACCGATTTGGCAAATAAGATTAAAACCAAGAAAAAAGAGAAAAGCGCTGTCGCAAAGAAATTGGATCCGATAAATGAGAAGTTGAAAAAAAATAAGACTATAGAAAAAATCCTAAAGGAAATCAGCAAGCTTGATGGCGAGGAAAGAGAGATAGAAAAACTAAATAAATTTGTCCAAGAATCTAACAAGAAAAAAGTAGAATTAATCGGTGAAGTCGCTGATTTGTACTTATCATTTAAAGATAAAATAGAAGGCATAGTTCAAACGCTTAAAGATGAGTTTAATAACTTCACTCCGTATCCCGCTTTTCTCCCGGAGGAGAGCGTTCCAAAAAACGCGAGAGTGTTTTGGATAAATTGATCCGCTTTTTTGAGCGGTTCTTTGATATTTCTGGTGGAAAGATTTAATGGAGTATTAAATGTCCCAATACTACAAAATACCACGCCATAAGGATTGGAATTATGTTTCGGGGATTGAAACAGAATTGATTAAGGAAGTTTATAATCTGATGCAATAATAAACGTACCAAGTTCAAATTGTAGAGGAATTTGTTTATGAATAAAGAAAACATACAGTCACAGGTTTTGCTTTATCAAACCGAAGATGGACAGGCGAAGCTCCAAGTGACTATGCAAAATGAAACCGTCTGGTTGACGCAGGATCAGATGGCAGAATTGTTCGAAAAAGGCAGAAGCACGATTACGGAGCATATT
>JBDRGF010000020.1:0-54284 GCA_043818055.1 Pseudomonadota bacterium
GCTTCTGTCGTCTGGGATATCAGTTTTGATTTCGCATCCTTCTGAGAAGAAATCCCTATCTGTTTTAAATTCATGACCTTGAAAAGTTCTTCGAGAATTTTTTTCTTCAGATCCATCCAATCGTTATCGACAGGAGCATCGGACTCCTGTTTGATATTTTCTTTAGTCTTTACAACCTTGTTCTCTACAACCCTCTTCTGAGGAAGCTGACCTGTATTGATAAGCGGATGGATCCACCTCTCCAAAATTCTCAAGCCGTCATCCTGAAGAGCCTCTTCGAGCGAAAACCGCCTCTTCGTCGACGAGAACATCCCTTTTTTGAAAGCCTCTTCGAGCGATTTTACGAACGGGCTGCGCGAAGAATGGAGGATGAGAGGCAATGCCTTCTCATATGACTTATCCATCCCAACGAGATCCTGAGACAGAAAGTACTCTGTCGGTTTGGGCAATCGGCCGCATACAAGATCCTTCGGCACCTTCCCATCTTCGATCCATTCGTTGACAACGAAGTGAATCTTTTCGGAGGGAATATAGCCCTGAGCCAAAGTCTCGTATTTGATGCGGGCGTGCCTTAAAGTGTGGACGAGCGAGTGGGTAACTATGAGAATCTGGCTCGACCCTATGAAAAGAGGACTGTGAGCCGTTGAAAAAATTGCACCGCAATCGACGACGATATGATCAAAGGCCTGAGAGAGATAATTGAAGAGGGATGAAATCTGCTTTGGAGATAAGAACTGAAGCGTTTCAGATTGTTTTTCAGAAAAAGCGCTTAAAAAGGAGACTCCCGATTCATGATTAGAGAGATACCCATGAAGCATAGAGGCGGGAACTTTTTTATCCATTAGCGAGATAACATCGGGGATCCGCTTCCACTCGGAATCGAGCATAGTCGAAAGATCTCCCTGAGCATTGAGATCAAAATCGACGAGAAGAACTTTTTCATTCAGATTTTTAGCAAGATAGAAAGCGGAATTGAGCGCGAGCGTGCTCGCACCGACACCACCCTTAGCTCCCACGATCGCGATGATCTGCGAGCCTCTATCTTCTTGCTGCATTGATTGAGTCATTTAATTCCAACCACCGTTTTAATTCGAGCTCCGCTGTGGATACCTGTTCAATAACATTGGGCTCGATGAATATATAAAACTGGGATTTATTCGTCTGAAAATCCCTGCTTAAAAATAACGTAAATAACGCGTTCGTCGTATCAAGACCTGGTGGCACCTTGTTGAATGTCTTAACATCGTTATTTCTCAATAGGCCACCAAGGACAACAGACTCACCAGACTTGACGTACACTGTAGTACTGAGCGTGTTTGTGTCGATACCCTGTGAGACGGTAGCCGATGGAGCCGAGACATTCACATTGATTTTGAGATCGATGTTCTTCTCTGAGGTTATAGGCTCAGCATTGACGCGAATTCCGACCTCTTTGAAGGTCACATTCGATTGTGAAAAATATGGTATCTGCGTGCCGCTATAAAAGTTAACCGGCTCGCCGCTCTTCACGACAAAGCTCGTCTTCTCGAGAACACGTCCCCGATTCGTCTCATGAATCCATTTGAGTTTGGGGAGAAGATTGAAAACAAATCCGACGATCGAATTGAAATCGATGAGGCCGAATGTATTGCCGGATCCTGAGTTCTGATTTGCTGCATTTTGAATCGTTGAACCGGGTGCCCAATTGATTCCAAATGTCCGGAGCGCTGAGTTTTTGACCTCCATAAAATAGACATCTAGTTTTACGGTATTGGTATAACCGGGGCGACGCCCCTCCTCCCTGACCTCCACAAGATTCACAATATCCTCTTTATAAAGCCTCGCGATAGTATCGATCTTTTTATAAAGATCCTTCGAGTAGGTTAATCCCTCCATCACAAGCGTGCCTCTGACCGGCCGCACTGTTATCCCGGGCGTATTTATCGCATCTGCGATCTGCTTCGCTGTAACTTCGAGAACCCGGGAGGAAATAGTCACCCTGCTCTGAACCTGAGGATACTTCTGCTGTAACAGATTGATGAGGGAGAGCTCCGCGTTGGAACCGACTTCACCTGTCAAAAGAATGGTGCGATCACCGATGAGCTTCATCCTAACACCAGAGACATTGCGAAGCTCATTTTTCACATCCCTTAAAACTGTATCAATCTTAACTGAGACAACAGTCAGAGTTACGATATCCTTAACTGCGCCCTGTTCGTCCCATATGGTGAGCGTAGCCTTACCCTCTTTCAAAGGATTCAGATAGATCTCCTTACGACTCGGCTGGACGATATAATCGACTACCGATTGATCGGTTATCGCAACATCACCGATGCTATAATCCCTGTTGAAAGTCTGTGAGCGACCGACAACCAGCTCCAGGTCCTCGTTTCCCGCCGATGCAAATCCGGGAACTATAATAATGAAAAACGAAACGAATAGAACTAATTGTGTCAGTCTTACGATCATCTGTTTGATCATCTGTTGCCTCCTCGATATTCGCGATAACGCGGTCTGCTATTTTGCTTCATCAAGCTCTGGATACCCGTGAGCTCTGAAGGTGTCGATGGCGATAAAGTCATCTCATGTTCGCTCTCTCCGATTCCCCTCAATGCAAGTGTTATGACTCCCATCTCCTGAGAGAGGACAATATCCTGAACCTGCTGAGGAGTCAGAGCCAGAGTAACAGCGTAAGAGGAACCCGAGCTTCTATTTTGCATGAGTTGATCGACTACATTCTGTTTGTTGGATTTGGCCAGCGTCGAGTACCCCTCTCCCAGATTCTGATTTATCGCCAAAACTGAGATGTTCTGAAATAGCGTATAGGTATACTGTTTGCTCTTGGCGTCGCTTCCGAAATCAAATGTTGTAAGTATGTCAACAAAGTCATTCGGCTGAATTAGCCCTGCGACCCCTGTCACATCGTTCACGAGAATAGAGATTGCCCTCATACCCGCTGGAATCTTCATAGCCAAACCGGTATCGCGCCCGAAGCTCAAAAGCTTGGTGCTGACGATCTGTTCTCCCTTTAAGATAGGTGTCGATGCGACCTGCCCTAAAATAGTGTTCGCATCTCTCACAAAGACAGCCCCCGGCTGAACATATTTTTTGGGAAACCTGGTCGCTTCGATCATCGTTTCGTCTATGGGGGTATGCTGAAGAATATCGCGAGTCGCGGTCAGGACATACACTACCGAAGACATCTCGAGAAGCGACCTCTCTTTGAGTTTGAGATAGCTCACCACACCCAATACAGCGATGATCCCGCACAACACCGAAATAATGATTTTTTTCTTGTTATCCATATTCCACCTATCATTCTTTATGGGTTTAACTTCACAACCATGCTTTGATCAATCACACCATGAAAGCTCGACAAACCGTAGTCGTATCCGATCTTCTTTTCAAAATATCTGAATCTGAAACTTCCAGAACAATCATTTCCACAACCTTCAGGGGAGGAGATGGAAAGCAATCCGGATCCATTGGTATTGATCTCCTCTTTAGTCACGGCCCCTGCCAGCTTTGAAAATCCAAATTTTGCACTTCTCACAAGCGCCCCGGTGTTTTGCACCATATATTGAAAGAGCACGAAGGCGAAGAGCATGATAAATACGAGAAAGATCGCCGTCCATACGAATTCAACTGAGGCAGTGCCTCTGTTATTTTTCCTAATGATAGAATCCATCTTTATCAACCCCGTCCAGTTCAGACTGTTGGCAGTTTGCCTTTGCAATCTGCACAAGGGCGGCCTTATATGATGAACTACTATTATAAGCGATCACGCCTCCATAGGGCTGCCCGGCTGCGGCTGCGGTTAGAGGATCCGGCGTGCCAAATCTGTTCGCAGAAAAAAATGAAAATCCCGCGTTAACATTTCCCGCACCACAAAAATAAGCCTTGTTCGTCTTTGTTATAGGCTTATTGACTGTCACGTTGTTCATCTCACCATGGCCACAGTAAGCATCGTGCTGGGCATTTGCTCCACTGCAATCATCATCGCCGGCATTTCTGACGTAACCCAATGAAAAAGGCGGTGTTAACGATTCAGAATAGTCAATCAAACCTTTGTCTGCCTCAGTTGAGATGCTTCTAAATGTGAATAAATCGGTATTGGCAGGGAGAGCGTCCTGGTCTCCATTGAAATATGTGAGAAGCATCGCCATCCTGCCAAGGGACTCAGCTGTACTATACGCAGCTCCGCTTATACCAACGATCGCGCCTATAATTGAATCATAATCACCCTGATACCTGGTCACGATATCTTTAGCTTCCTGCTTTCCATTAAAACTATCCCTCAAGGCATGAGGCGTAAATCCCCTGTCCCAGTTTATTGAAACATTTGAATCGCTATAGTTGACAGGAGATTCGGATTCCAACATCTGCCGAATGTAATCGTTGAGCATTGCGATCGTATTTAGATCGCGCGCCATAGATGCGCTGGCGGTATAGACACCTGCATCGACAGCATTCTGCAGGCGAATTTTCTGATGAACCAGAAGGCCGACATTGGCCAGCATCGCGATGAGGAGCATTAAAAAGGGAAAGATGAGCGCTAAAATTACAACCACCTGCCCCGATTGATTTCGACTGATTCTGAAAATCTGCATATCTCCCTTAAGGACACCTTGTTGTTATTTCATTATCTCCATCTGTATCTGTTGTACATACAGGCCATCTGTACATGGCAACAGCACTCTTAATATCCAAAAACGCGTTGAGGGGATTCGATAACGCGCCTCCCCCTGATGTCAAAAAGGGCATCATCTTATATTGCCCTCTGAGCGTAAAATCTCCCGGGCCACTTGAATTCGGCGGTGAATCGGTAACTGTAAACCCGGGCATGATATCAGTGGCAGCTGCCTGTGGTTCCCCACCGACCGCTGCCACTCTCCCCGCCATGAAAGCCGTATATAAGGTCATCTCACTCAGGATAAGCCGCATTGCGAACGAAACGACCACAAAAAGCACCCCAAAGAGTAAGGGCAAGATCAAAGAAAACTCTACAGCGACCTGGCCTTTTTGGTTCTTAAACATAAATCATGGTCCAACCGGGCCACTCGCTCCCTGAGTATCTTTTTTTGCGGCGTCAGCAGCCCCTGTCATCATCTCATCCACTTTTGTGGCAACAGTCTCCGTTGATGCCTTGAACTTCGGAATGAAATATGATGCTGCCGCGACTGCTCCCATGACCACCACCGCGATAATCAGCATGTACTCTGTCGCTGTCTGACCTCTTTCATTCCCCAACAACCGCTCTGCGATCCTTTTTACACTCATACTCCCCTCCTTTTTCTAAAATTAAAATTTGCTCATCCTCTTAAAGTATTTAGGCGACCACGCCTCTTTACTCAAAGAATGAGCATCGTCATAAATTTTTCCTTTTACGCCCGCCTCTTCGGATTGATATTGCGAACGGGTCTTCATAGGAGCTTTGAGCTTTCCAAAAATTCTGATGAACTCTCCCGTCTTCCTGTCTTTGAAATAGAGATTGACCCACGCATAAAGCTTTTTCGTGTCATCAAGATTCTGTATCTTCACCACACCTGAAACGAGTGGAGAAAAATCCTCGCGATAGATGCTGTTATGTCCGCCCCATACGATAAAGCCTTTGATGTCCGAAGCATCCACCTTCGCACCCTTTTTGAAGCGCTCTGCGGGAATTTCGAGATTCATCTGATACTGAAAATCCGGTTCGATCACACTGAACTTGTCGAAATGAACCTTCTCAGTATGGATGACATAGTTTCCACCATCATAGAACGAAAACTTATCGGTAAGTCTTTTGTCCCAGTTTTTGACAGATGTTTCATCGACGACAAGGGAAGAGTCCGGCATATAAAACGCCTCTATAACCTTCTCACGCTCGATGAAGCGATCGGGCAAACCATGAATTCCTAATTTTGAACTTTTTGAACAGGAAATGAGCGAGAGGAGCAAAATGGTGATTATTAAGATTGATGAAAAAAACTTATTGCTTCCTAGCATAAGCAACACCCCGCTTTTAGGTTATCAAGTTGAAACTGATCTAGTAGCATGGGTCCGTTAATGTCAAGTCATTTCAAGCTCTGAGCGGAGTCAACAGCAAGATAGAACTGAATTTATAATGTAGAACTGTAGCTAGTTAAACCTAACCCAATGTTTTCATAATAAATTAACATTCTGGCATTGACTTCATATCCTATTCCGGGCATCTGATCTCAATCAAGGCCAGTTATGAAGAAAATATTTTCATTTGTTGACTATGACTGTTTTCGGGTAATTTTTTCCAATGCGCTTCCCGCCTTGATATGGATCTTTTTGGCCACACGCATACTGTTGAGCATCATCTTCGAAACAAAAACATCCGCCCTGACATGGCTAGTCATAGTAAACCGCGGCCTTTTTTTCACGTACATGAGTATGCTGACCCTGATGTTTGTCATAAGAAAACCACACAAGACTATTTCTAAATCCACTTTAGACTGGTTTTATTCCATGGGTGGCACTTTTGCACCATTTGCATTTCGCTTCATACAGACAAACCAGGGATTGCCCGTCACCGGCATCTCTCTACAGCTGATAGGTTGCATCATGAGCATAGTTGTAATCTTAAATTTAAACCGAAGCATGGGGATCCTGCCTGCAAATCGCGGCATCAAGACAGGTGGAATTTATCGATTAGTCCGGCATCCTCTCTACACATCCTATATTCTCGTCAACCTTGGATTTATATTTGTAAATCCAGATTTATACAACGCCTGCATTTTCATAATCGCAATTCTATTTCAGATTCTGAGGCTCAATAAGGAAGAGAAACTTCTATCAAAAGACCCGGATTATGAAGAGTATTCAAAAAGGGTGAGATGGAAGCTGCTGCCGTTTATCTACTAGGGCTAAAACACTTCAAAAAACAAAGGGGAACCGTTTTTCTACGATTCCCCTTCTTGAGAAAGGAGGGTTAGGGTCAATTTAAGTTTTATGCCTCGTAATGCGTCAAGTGTTTGATCTTCTGTTCAAAGAGATCCTTTTCAAATTCATGCAGTTTCAATGGGGAGAGTTTTTTTAATTCCGCTCTCGCCTCGTCATATCCACTACGACATTTGCTCATATAGTTTGAAAGCTCCTGCTTCTTCATATATTCTTTTTCATTTAAATATTCGCGCCTTGCATATTCATGGTTGATTGAACTCGTTACCATCTTGAGCTGCAACTCCATAAATACCTTTTTATCTTCATCGCTTGAAGTCTCAGGTGCGATTGGCAGAATTGTAAAGGAGACCTCTTTTTTCGAAACTTCCTTTACCGATTCAACTGCTAACATTTTATCATTTAATTCTTCCATATTGCCTCCGCCGATTACTATTGCACTCGGCGTGCCAAATAAGGGGTTTTGATAAAACGCTAAGCATTTCAATGCGTTAGGTTGGTGGATCGCATTGCAAAAGATCAAAAAAATGGGGAAAAACAGGCTGAAATGGGGGGGATATGCCCCACTGTATTATTGTTGATTTAATAGAAACAATTCCGTTACTGTCGCTGCCCTATGCATCTTTTAGTTGAACAAGCGCTCAAATCCAGAAAAGATGGAGATATCAGGCGCGCCCTTTCCCTTTTTGAAGAGGCGATCAGCGTTGAGGGTGAAACACCCTTTCTCCTCACCAACCTCGGATATTCCTTATTACAGCTGGGAGAATTAACTCAGGCGAGACTCGTGCTGGAAAAGGCATTAAGACAGGACCAACAGAATACATATGCCCTAAATCATCTCGCCCATGTGGCAGAGAAGGAGGGAAAACATAAAGAACAGATCGAACTCCTCTCCGAATCCGTGCGGCTAAAACCCGACGAAATAACTACCAGGGTTTCGCTTGTCTGGGCGTTGATAAAAACAAAAAAGATGAAGAGTGCAATCCCGCATGCAATATGGTTGTCGGAACAAAAAAAATCCGATATCAGAGCGCTCAAGGCGGCAGCTATAACATTTGAACGTGCGGGAATGAAAGATGAGAGCAAAGAACTTTTAAAAAAAATCGCCTCAATATCACCAGGCTCTGGATTCGTTGCAAAAGCGCTTTTGGATCTCAGTGACGGAAGCGATGGCGATAAAATCGTTGAGATCGCACGGCTGCTGAAGATTCCCGGCAATCGCAACAACTTTGAACTTCATACCACGTATATCAAACTGCTCGAATCAACAGGCGAACATCAAAAGGCGATCGATGCGGCCAGAAATATGGTTAAGCTCTTCCCTGATAACTGGAGAGTAAAAAAGGCATTTGCTCATATGCTGGTGAGGATGAACCGCTACGAAGAAGCGATATCCGATATCTTCGAGTGTCTCAAATCCGATCCTGGAGATTTTTATCTGCACAACGCACTGCTTAAGATCGCGAAAAACACCGGATTGTCTGAAACAATCTATTCGCTCTATACGGAGATAATAAAAATTCACCCCGGCGACAAGAGGCTGCTTGGGCGACGCCGTCGCATACAGAAGATGATGGAAGATCTGGACATCGCCGCGGAGAAACAAATTGATAAGCCAGAGGTCGAGCCGGACAGACAAACAGCTGAAGATTTGCATTCTGCCCTGGAAAAGCATTTCGGTTATAAGAGTTTCAGAGCAGGACAGGAGATGGTGATACGTGAGATCATCGCGGGTAGATCAACTCTTGCCGTCATGCCAACTGGGCGTGGCAAATCGCTCTGTTTCCAGCTGCCATCTCTCATGCGTGATGGATTAACTATAGTGGTGAGCCCTCTCATCGCCCTAATGAAAGACCAGGTGGAGGAACTCAATAGAAGGGAAATTGCCGCCGCGGCACTGAACAGCTCTCTCACTATGGATCAGCAGGAAGAGGTTTTACGTCGTGCAGCCCAGATGAGTTACAAATTTCTCTATGTTGCCCCTGAGCGTTTCAAGGTATCCTCGTTCATAGATCTCCTTCCAGGCCTCAAGTGCACGCTATTTGTCATTGATGAGGCTCACTGCATCTCCCAGTGGGGACACGATTTTCGCCCGGACTATCTGAGGCTTTCTAACGCCGTCTCGCTCTGTGGCCACCCGCAGATAGCGGCTATGACCGCCACAGCAACACCCGAGGTTCAGGATGATATCATCAGACAGTTAAAAAGTGAAGTCATGTCAAAATTCGTCACCGGATTCGAGCGTCCCAATCTCTCCTTCACCGTAACAGAGGTTGACTCCGATTCTAGCCGTGAGAAGAGACTGATGGAGCTTCTAAAAAGTGAAAATCTTCCTGCAATCATATATACATCATCGCGCAAAAGGGCTGAAGAGGTCGCCACAATAGTTGCAGCTGCCGAACTCACTGTCGGCGTCTATCACGCGGGTCTGGAACACGACGAGAGGACGCGCGCTCAGGATGAGTTCATGAGCGGCAAACTCAGCGTGATCGTCGCCACCAACGCCTTTGGCATGGGGGTCGATAAGGCCGACATCCGCCTCATTGTCCACTACCAGATGCCGGGATCAGTTGAGGCGTATTATCAGGAGGCCGGTCGGGCCGGTCGCGACGGAAAGCCTTCTCACTGCGAACTTTTCTTTTCTTTCGCGGATAAACACATTCACGATTTTTTTATCGATGGATCGAATCCAACTCCAGGAGAGATACGCGATGTTTATCAAATGCTCCTGGATGAAAGAAACGACAGCATTGAGATCCCTATGCGCACCATCGCAAAGAGGCTCGATCTGTCATCCGACATGATCGTGGGAAGCGCGTTGAGCCTGCTCGAACGTATGAACGTGATAGAGAGGTACTCCGCAAAGTCGCTGGCTCAGATTAAAATCGGGGATTCCTTTTTGTTAAAGCCTCCCGGGAAACAAGCCTCAATCCAGCATCGACTCTGGCAATGGATCAAGCTGGAATCGGGCAATTGCGATAAGAGAACCATCGAAGTTGATCTGACAACCCCTATGACAGAAACAGCTCTTACAGAGGAACAGATAGTGAGGGGGTTTAAATCGATGGAGTCATCCGGATTAGTCGAATACAGGCCTCCATTTCGCGGAAAGACTATCCTCATAAAACAGCGTATCGATCCCACCCGGCTCCCGATAGATGAGGATGCCCTCGCAAAAAAGAGAGAGCTCGATGAGGCCAAGCTATCGAAGATGATACACTACGCCCACTCCAAAAGTTGCCGCCAGCAGCACCTCATCAATTACTTTGGAGGAAGGGCTGTGAAATGCGGGACGTGCGATGTGTGTAGGGGGAAGAGAAGATGCTGAAACAAAAGGAGAAATTTAAATCATTTGACATTTGGTTAATTTAAGTGTATTTGAGTGAATATTATGGCACAAGAAGAAGAACATTTATATACACCGGAGGAAATAGCAAAACAGCTAAAGCTCAACAAAAGAACCATCTATCGTTATATTCGCGAGGGAAAACTAAAAGCGGCTAAGTTTGGCAGAGTATATCGCACAACCAAGACACAACTGGATTCTTTCATCGCCCAGTCTGTCGATGCTGATGAAGTAAACGAACAAAAAGAAGCGGGATTAAAACAAACCGACCCAAAAAAGCCTCAATTTCAAATAAATATTGAAGAGGTCAAAGGAGAAATATCCAAACTCTGTAGCTCACATCACATCAAGCTGCTATATCTCTTTGGCTCAGCCGCCTCAGGCAAGATGGGTACTATGAGCGATGTCGATTTTGCTTTTCTATCCGATGACGAAATTCATTTGAATATTCAGATTGAAATCGCACACAAAATTGCGCAAATGATTGGAGTTGAAGAAGTTGACCTTGTTGATTTACACGATGCTACACCGCTTCTCCTCTTCGAGGTCATCGATAAGGGTATTTTGCTCTTTCGGGTTTCAGATCTGACGCGTGCAGAATTTGAGTTTTATGCGATATCAAAATATCTACAAACAGTCTCACTCAGAAATCAGTTCAGCAAGTATTTGCGCCAGACTGTTCAGGGAGGGAATTTCTATGTCGATTCTAAATAGAGACATCATAGATGCGCGAATTCAAAAAATACGCATCAGCGCAAACAAACTTAAACGCTATGTGAATATGAGCTATGATGAATTTGTCGAGGACTCCGACAACATAGACATCGCCGAGAGAAATCTGGAATTAGCAATCGAAGCGATGCTGGATATTGGCAATCATATTATCGCCAGCCTATGTTTTGAAAAACCGAACGACTATTTTGATATAGTGATTACATTAGGAAGGCACAAAGTCATACCAAATGATTTTGCTCAAAAGGTGGCGCCTTTGGCTGGTTTAAGAAACAGGCTTGTTCACGATTATTTAGGGATAAATTATAAAACCCTGCACAAAAATATTAAAGAGAGCCTCTTAGATTTTGAAACCTTTTCCAAAGAAATTTTGTCTTTTGTTGAAAAGACTAAATGAAGATGCACTCTTCATTTGAATAATCCACTCAACACATCCTTGATCCCTGTGATCAGTTCTTTCGGGGGTTTGGTTATCTTGAGATTTATCTCATCTCCATCGTCTTCCATCCTGAGATTTAACAATCCGGGCTTTAGGTTTTTGAGATTGTCATCTCCAAGCCACGATCCAACCGCCCTCATTATATTTGTTAGATCAATTGATTTAACGGTGGCATTCTCCTGTGGCGCTGCCTTAGTTTCAATGTTGCCGTCTGCCTCAACCGCTTTCAACTTTTCTTCAATGATCTCCTCTTTTTCCCTGTCGATGACGCCTTCATCCTTTGCGCTGTCGATCAGATCATCTCCCATGATAGTCTTTAGTCGGCTGATGAAGTCGCTTCCTTTTTCAAACGTGATATCGTCGGTCTTGCCATCGAATACCCCGTCAAAGAGAATCCCCTTGTTGCAGACCGCATCGTAAACGCGCTCTTCGATGCAACCGCTCGATATAAAATTTATGACGTTCACCGTATTCTTTTGGCCTAAGCGATGCACTCTTGAAATCCTTTGATTCAGGACAGCAGGGTTCCATGGCATCTCAAGATTGATGACAAAGCTGGCGGACTCCTGTAAATTGAGGCCGACACCACCCGCATCAGTGGAAAAGAATATGCGAAGCTTCGGATCGCTTATGAATCTGTCTATCACCGTTGACCTGAGTTTGACAGGCATCGAACCGGAGAAGATGACAGAATCAATCTTCTTTTTGAGCAGCACGTCTCTCAATGTTGCCTGAGCCAGCTTCAACATCCTCTCCCATTGACTGAAGATGACAAACTTGCAGTCCGGCTTCTCCAGCAGATCCTCCATCACCGCACGGAACTCCAGGAGTTTTGGGGAATGAAAGTTCCTTATCTCAGATGACGACAGCGGTGACGGGTTTTCAATGATCGGCTTGTATTTTTCCCAATCGTGCTGTGCCAGCGCATTGCTGACAATCCGCATACAGTTCAAACACATGAGGACGCGCTTTATCTCCGCCGGTGTGAGAGGCCGAATTTTAAGTTTACTCAATGTCTTTGCAAGGGTTGCCTGGTAATCGTTGTGATATGAGAGCTGCGCGCTGCTGATTTCGGTCACGTACTGATTTGTTATCTTTTCCGGCAACTCGCTTAAGACTGTTGCCCTCTCCCTCCTGATAAAGAATGGGGATATCTTTTTCCTAATACCTGAAAGATTTGAGTAGCCTGTCACCTTATCGTGTGCGTCCAGATTTGCGTGTGCCGGCATGAGTCGCCACATAGGCCCCAATGCCCTTGGGTGCAAAAATTCACACAACGAATGAAGTTCTATCAGCTTATTCTCAAACGGCGTGCCGGTTAAGACTATGGCAAATTTGCTTTTGAGTCTCTTGATGCCTTTTGCCGTCTTCGTCTCCCAGTTTTTAATGCGCTGTGCCTCGTCGAGGATAATCATATCCGGTTTTAATACATGAAAAAATTCCTCATCCCTGAAGATCAACTCGTAATTGACAATTAAAAATGTAGCAGAAGATTTGAGATAGATATCACCACGCTCTTTCCTTTGACCCGTTACAATCTGAACATCTTCCCTGGTCATCTTCTCTATCTCCCTCTTCCACTGGTGTTTCAAAGATGCAGGCGCGAATATCAGCACTTTTTTTATTCCCTCTATCCTCCTGATTATTGTTGCCGCGACAATCGCCTGAACTGTTTTGCCAAGCCCCATGTCGTCACCGATGAAAACGCGCCTGTTGCGTATTGCAAAGAGTATGCCCTCCTTCTGATAATCATATAGCCTTACCGGCAGATCCCCAACAACTCTATTCCATTCACTCGAACTATGTGGAGAGGCTAGTATTTTATCTATTCTCTCTTCCCATTTGGACTGGCCATCCAGATCTGAAATCATTTTTTCAACTTCAATGGAAACGACTATCTTCGGGGCTTTACCCTGAGGAAAACAGTTATCTATCTTTTTTATTACGTGCTCGTATTGTTTTTGGGCTGAGATACTATTTTGCCATCTATAAAGATAGCCCTCATCCGACCAGGGTTTATCTATGACCTTAGTTTTAGAAAAAAGAGTGCTTAGAATTTTTGCGTCATTGGCATGGAGATGTATCTCTTCAAGAGGGGATATGCCCGCTTTGAAAGAGTTACGCGGTTTAATGGATATCCAGATATTGTTATCATTGCGCTTCAATTTTGTTTTTCCACGCATTTTCTTTGTAATGTGGTCATTCACCAGTTCGATATGCTTACACGTTCCCAATTCGTTGATCAGATAATCGGGACAGTTGCAGGTGGATTGTTCCAGCGCCTGAGCATCTCTGACAAGGACAGAATACTGATGATCGTAGGTGCCTGAAGAAACTTTATATTCCCCTGTAAGCATCCCTTTTGGTCTATCGGCAATTCTGATCGTTTCCAAAATCTTTTTTGTACGACGCCTTTTAATCTCAAGTTGAGCGATTTCATCAATGTGACCCTCTCTGTCAAAGCAACAGGGTTCAGCCTGCCCTTTTCCGATCTCTGCTTCCGAAGAAAAATTATCTTCGGTCATCTGTTCCTGATAGTATAAGAGAACAGCGACTACATGTTTACACAGAGGTTCCCAATCGTATGGACAGGAACACTCGACCTCTGGCGTGCCATCGTCATTCCACCGGATATCGACAGAATACGTCTCGGATCCTTCGACTTCGGCACTGATATTGTTATCGTCATCTATTTCAAATGAGATCACCCGATTATCGCGATAGTATTGAACCCCGCGCTGATATATCTTGGTCGATGCCCATTCTTTGATGTTAAATTCTGTCGGCGAATTCGGATTTCCAAAGATGTGTGATGACTGTTCATTTGAATCAACTTGCATATTTCCCCCTGTTAAACATTTAACACAAATATCACATTGACATCAAAATTTTTCGTGTTCACCTCTTCTTCTCAAACTTCACAAGCTTAATCGATTCCACATTCACAAGGCCACTGAGGGCTTCAGGAAGATCGGTCAACCAGTTCGCGCGTCTGGCCAGGCTCCTGAAAGATACCCAGTTGATACTTGATACCTTTTCCAAAAGCCCCAGCTCCTTCATCCGTATTTCAAACGATTTATGCTCCGGGTCGCTTCTCTTCGGATAGCTCACGCGGATATCATCTCTTATCATGATCGCATTGTCGCTCGCATCGGAATAGCGCAGGATTCCATCCTCGCCAGACTTTGCGATGATCGTCGTTTCGATGAGGGCTTGCATCGTTTTGATCCTTTCAACCTCCATAAGCAGCTCCCTCTTTCTCACATCGAGCAGGGCGTATTCAGATACAAGTGAGATTCCATCACACCCGGCATATCTATCCGGCGGCTTTGAAGAATAAGAATCAACTGACATAAAAAACCTCCTGAGTGGGAGCGATATAGTGAATTTGTTTATAGATGGCAATGTTTTTTCCCCGACCAAAACTACTATCACCTCCATCTCCTTTAATGCCATTTTTCCACTTTGCCATAACATAATAGAAATGATAGAATTTCGTAAGGGATTAAAGACTTTATTGCTACTGCCCCTCTGGTTATGCGGCATTTCATCCAGGCCGCCCAGAAAAAGATTTAGAAGTCAAATTTCCCCTCCCCAAAACTCCATTTTCTTTCCATTTGACACCCCTCTCCCACCATGGTTACTTCCCCCGCAATGACCCTTACAATTCGCCAGGTTATTGATGTTCCCATTGTTGAGACGGTAGTGCGTCTTGCGGATACCGCAGTTTCTACTCGCAGGGAGAATCTGGTACGTGAGTTCGTCCTGACAAGGCAGGTTGAAAGAAACTTAAGCGCGCTCTCCCAGTCGATCAAAGAGGCAAAAGGGCGTGGCTACTTTCTTCTTGGCACTTATGGTTCCGGAAAGTCGCACCTTCTCTCCTACATTTCACTTGTCGCCTCAGGTGAGGTGGAGGTGAAAAACAAAGCCTGCCCGCTTTGCGTCGCGCTCGGCAAAAAGAGGTTCTTGCCTGTGCGTATCTCCCTCATCTCCGTGCGGGGTAAAAAACCGCTTGAGGATGCCGTATTGGAGGGGATGCAAAGGGCGCTGCGCTCATGCGGAAGCGCCATCAACCTCACGCGCAGGGCAAAATTCCTCGAATATGTGGATACCGCCATCCGCCCGCTCGACTCGAAAGGGTTGGACACCTATCTCATCAAACACAGTTTAGCGCCCTGGAAAGAGCTCCTGAATGACGAGGAGAGAGCGGCCACAGCCGCTTGGGGATACTTAAGAACACTCTCCACTCAACCGATGGTGCCGGATCCGGCGCCGGAGTCGCTGCTTAAATCTGCAATCGATGAAACTCGCGCACGAAGCTTTGACGGCATGATGATCGTCATAGACGAACTATCTGAATTTTTGCGCTCCAAACCATCACGGGCTTTACTTAGCGACGACGCCCGATATCTCCAGCTACTGGGTGAAATTTCACAATCAGAACCTCTTTGGATCGTCGCATCCCTTCAGGATGCGATAGAACAGACCGGCGATATCGCAAGGGATGTGATCCAGAAAATCAAGGATCGCTATCCGGTAAGGCTCATGCTCGACGAACGGCACATCCGCGAGTTGATCGATGGGAGATTGATAAAAAAACAAAATGGCTTCCGCGACAAGATACGCGATGTCTGGCAGAGTTTCAGAGAAACATTGCCGGGATTTGATCCAGACTTCGAAACCTTTTTTAGAATCTATCCGATACATCCCGATACGATTCGTTATCTGGAAAATCTCTCTCCCTTACTTTCAGCACAAAGAGGCGTTGTCGATTTCATAGTGACACAGGTGCGGGGAAATAAAGAAAAAGGTGTGACCGGCATAATGGATGAACCTCTGGATTCCCTGATCACAGTTGACAAAATATATGAGCACTTTTGCGAGAGGATAAGGGAAGACACCAGATTTTCCGAGTTCGATACAAAAGTGAGACGCGACATTCACAGAACGATTGAACAGATTTTCGATGATGATCACGATAAGCAGCTAGCCAGGCGGGCATGCGACGTGTTAATATTGAATGAGATAGCGTCGCTCGAAAAACCAAAGAGCGTTTCAGAGCTTGCAAAAATCCTCCTCTCGAAAGTCACCAGCATCTCCCCTCAATCGAATGAAGAATATCTCTCCGATGTGATACTCATGCCGCTTCATAAGAAGTCCTTGTTTTTGCACTGCGATAAAAAAGACAGGGCAGGAGAACATGTTTTTCGTGTCACGCTGGAACGCGACAAAAGGGGTCTCTTTCAAAAAGAACTGAACAGAGTGCTATCGGGAGTCTCCAAAGAGGATTTAAGGGTAATAAGAAAAGCGTGCCAGATGATCGACAGCCAGCTTCCATTTAAAGATCTGTTGCGGGGAGAAAAGACGGAGCTTCTGATCTCGTGGAGAGGCACTCAAAGAAAAGGGATTGTGTGTTGGGCTGAAAATGCTGACCTCGATGACATCGAACACATGATCGATGAGAGCGATTGCGATTTCGGACTCCTGATCTCTCCAAACAAGACTCTATCTGAGGTAAAAATACCAAAAAACCTCCTCCTCTGGGTACCGCAGTGGAAGGATGAGGAATTGTTATCTCTTAGAAATTACTACGGCGCCCTCTCTCTCTCTGAAGAAAATTCACAGGCAGGCGTTGAAGAGGCTGTGAGATTGGAAGCCAAAACCGCGGTAGAAGAGAACTCACCAAAGATCGCCCACATAGTTGAATGCGCATTTAAGAGGGGAGAGTTTTTCTCCTCCGTGTTTGATAAACCTTTGCCTGCTGATGGCACGAGAGATGTTGGAACCAATTTCATGGAGAGATGCGCATCCAGCGCAATACTCAAATTGCTCGAAAACAGACACCCCCGATTTTTAGAAGTAGCTCCACAAATAGATTTTATTTCAAGGCGCATCCTTTCCCCGCTCATAGACGCTATTCTTTCACCCGGGCGGATTTCAATGGCTGCCGCAAGAAAGAACCACACGCTTCATATGATTGAAGGCGTTTTAGTTCCGATGGGATTGGCAAGGGCATCGGGGTCATCATTTGTAATACATCTTGATCCGGCCGTCTCTCACCTCGTGCGAGAGGTAATGCAGATGGTAGATGGAGGGGAGAACAAAATCAGCAAGGTGTTGGATAATTTTCGCAAGGGACCGTATGGATTGACCTCCGATCTTGCAGCTCTGCTTATCGTTACCATGGTCAGAGGTGGATTGATAGAGCTGCTTAAAGGAACCAGACGAATTCCGTCCGCTATTGTGAATTTTACTCATATGGATGAAGCTGATGAGATTCAGGCTGGAGAACTCATACAAGGGGAGCTACGGGAACGTTTTTTCAAGGACGGCATCCTTTGCAGGTTTGCAGACCGAACACATTTTTCCCTGATCGCGCAACGTGATGGATGGGAACAGCTTATCACCCATCGCGATCGCTTCAAAAAAATGGCGGGAGAGATCTCACCTAAAATCAGTGAGCTCAGTTCATATCCTCTTTTTGATTCGTTTGACTTCGATCGTGTTCGTTCTCTTTTGGAACATGGCGAGGAGGGGTTTGATAAAGTCAATGATAAGCTCTCATCATCCAGGGGACTTGAAAAATATCTTTCAACCGAAAACCCTGATCTTATGGAGATTGTCGGGGAACTGGAAAAATTGCACAATTTTCTCGACAAGGAGGTGGATCGCGTAATCAGGATTGCCGATTATATGCGCGATATGAATAAGGTTAAGAATATCCCCGAACATCTCTCTCAAAATTTTAGCGATCTCAAAAACCTGTTGTACAATCTGACTGATGTCATTTTCAATTCATGCTCCGCTGACATCATCGACCTCTTTGATCGCTTTCACACAGACTACGTGAAGTGGTATTGCGACGAGCACAAAAAGACTTTTGATAAGGAACGTTTTGAACAGTTTGAAAATATTCGATCCTCCCGGAAATTTCGAGCCCTGGCAACTGTAGAACAGATTTCAGGAATTCACCTGGTCGACAGCGCATCTGCTTTGAATCAGCGAATAGGCAGTATGCTTGCCCTTCGTTGTACCAGAACACCCTCCCCGGAACTTCGCCTGAAGCCCTTTTGTTCATGCGGATTTGTGCCGGGAGAATCCATAGAGTTCGATCAGATACCTGCAATAGAGAACATGCTAAATTCCGGCATCGAAGAGGCAATCAGGATATTTTCGGGAGGCGGAATTCAGGAGAGGATCGTCTCAAGAATTTCAGCATTGCGAGATATCAACCATGACGAAGCAGTACAACTGAAAGACTTTTTTGAGCGCGTCAGAGCCGGCTTGAGCGTTGAATCCTTTGTTAATATTATGACACCAAATTTAGCCCGTCTGTTAAATGATGCACTTCATCGCAAAGTTACGATTGTCAATCGAAGCATCGATATCCTTACCGACAGATTGAAAGGAAGACGTCTTCCACCATCCCGCGTGCGTGGTATCGTGGAGGAGTGGCTGGGAAAACATGAAGGAGAAGAAGTTCTTATCGATATGACGGATGATAATCAAAAAGCCGCAAAGCACGATATCAATTCATCGTTGTTAGCCTGGATTGAGGATCATAAGCTGGATGAAATGAATTCGCGAATGGCATTGATGATTCCGGCAGATGTGGAGATGAATCCGGATGGCGGAGAGTTCGAAGTTGACGACGCGTATTTGCAAAAGATGTGTGAGTTGGTTAAACTTGCAAAAGCAAGTGGAGATGAATGCATAAAGCTGTTGCAAATTGAGAGGCGATACTCCCGATTCGCATGGGAAATAGCAAAGAGGCTCTCATGGCATCTTGTCGACGGCTGGCGTTATGATAATAAAATTGAATCTGTCTCTCATTTCGAAGAGGTAAACAGGTGGATCGATAAAACAGTTTATGCAACGCGTAAATTCATTCCTGGAACGATCGAAGATTTAGTTTTGAGTGAAAAAGAGAGGGCGTGTGCGCTATCATATGTTGAAGAAGTATACTACAGCGCTGGAAATATCACTTCGGTCGAGATGGATAGAATCCGGTCATGCGCGATGACAGCAATGACAAAGTGCGATGAAGTCTTCGCAACGCTCCCCGGATGGAATATTAAATTCGAGGATATCAATACCAGATTTAAAAGTTGTGTTTTTATTTTTGTCGACGGCGCCAGGTGGGATCTGATCAGGCGATTTAAGGATATGATGGAGAAGCTCACAGGGCGCAAATTAATGGAAGAATATTGGGGAAGGGTGATCGAAGCATCAACGATCGCATGGAAGAAGGCGATGTTCGGAAGCGATGACCCTGACACTATTCAGCTCTGCCTTAAAAAAAATGACATGGTATTTTGGAGTGAGGTGGAGTCAGCTCAAACCCGCCTAAAAATTCGTGAGAGCGAACCGTTAGAACGCGCATGGCTTCAGCTGAACCTCGTCGACCGGATGATCCATTCAACCTCGTTACCGCTCCATCGAATCTTCGAAGAGGCGAAAAAAGAGTTTACAGAAATTATAACCGACATCTCGCAACATATTCCAAAGAACCGGCCAATCGTCATGCTCACCGATCACGGTTTTTCCGAACGCTCTCAAAGGAGCTCTTCTCCGAGGTATCATCACAGCTCATCCAACCCCTCCGACACAGTAGCGTCAATGATGGTTTTTTCATAAAACTTAAGACTGACAACTGATAACTGATTATCATTACATCGCTATCTCTTTGAGGATTTGCTTCACAACGGCCCTTGGATCTTTGGCATGAACGACTGGGCGACCTACGACAAGGTAGTCGGCCCCTGCTGCGATGGCCATGACGGGGGATGCAATTCGTCTCTGATCCTGCGCGTCACTTCCGATTGGCCTGACACCGGGAGTGACAATAATGAATTTATTGCCACAGGCATTTCTAATCGGTCTGATCTCTAAGGGAGAGGCCAGAACACCATCTAAGCCAGTCTGTTGAGCGAGCTTTGCAAGCCTCACCACCTGATCCCTGACCTCAAATTGTACACCGATATCCCCCAGCGTATCCATGCTGGTCAAAACTGTCACTGCTATCATCTTAGGAGCCTTTGCTTTGCCGCCGGCTGTGTAATGAGCCATCTCGACTGCGCGCCTTAACATCTCCGTTCCACCCGAGGCGTGAACAGTGAGCATCCTTACGCCGAGCTTGGTAGCAAGACCAACAGCCTGAGCTACCGATGAAGGTATGTCGTGATATTTGAGATCCAGAAAGACATCGCAACCGTTGTCCTTTATCATCTTGATAACATCGGGACCTAAAGCTGTGTATGTCGGCATGCCGACCTCAAAGATATGCACATCGTCCTTGAGAAGATTTACGAGACCCTGAGCCTGCTTCATAGATTCTGACAGCAAAGTTACAATCAAGCGATCTTTGTCGGACTTTGGTTTTGACATGTCACCCCCTTTGCGTACGGCGTATTGCGTACGGCGTATCGCGTGATAAATACAAGACTTTATTCGCCGTACGCCGTACGCTGTACTCTTTTTTTACCCAGCTTATGACTTCATCCGGTTTCAATTTCGTCACTTCCCCTGTTGCGCGACGTTTCACCTCGACCACTCCATCTTTCAGACCTTTGCCTCCAATTACTATCTGATATGGGATGCCTATCAGGTCGGCATCGGCGAATTTCACACCCGCCCTCTCCTCCCTGTCATCAATGAGGACTTCGATATTTGAAGAGAGTGCATCTTCATAAATTTTTTCTGCAACTTTCATCACCTCTCCCTTTGTATCGAGAGGGATGATATGAACATGGAATGGAGCGATTGGGATTGGCCATATCATGCCGCGGTCATCGTGATTCTGTTCGATCGCAGCGGCTGCTGTTCTGCTGATACCTATGCCGAAGCAACCCATCTCGATGAGACTCTCAGCTCCGCTTTCATCGAGATATTTAGCGTTCATCGATTTCGAATATTTCGTTCCAAGATAGAAGACCTGCCCGACCTCTATTCCCCTGTGCTCCTTCATGGTGCCGTCACATCTTGGACAATCATCGCCATCGAGCGCCCTTCTTATATCCGCAAACTTCGTAACCGCAAAATCCGAAAGGTTGACGCCTTTCAGATGCGCATCTTTCTTGTTCGCACCGACTATAAAATCGCGCATCATAGCAACTTCGTAATCAGCTATTATCGGAATTTTTAAACCGATGGGGCCTGCAAAACCGACCGGCGCGTTTGTTGCCTTTTTCACGACCTCTTCATCGATCGAAAGATGACAGAACTCAGCAGAGAGGGCTTCTTTGAGCTTCGACTCTTTCACCGATCTGTCGCCGCGCACCATCGCGGCCACAACACCCCTATCAGTTTCAAATATCAAAGTCTTCACCAGATCTTTTGGAGTCACCTTGAAGAAACGGCTCACATCCTCGACCTCTTTGCAATTTGGCGTATCGACAGATTCATATTTTGAGCCCTTTTTTTCGTTTCCCTCTTTGATAAGCGCTTCCAGATTTTTGGGAGCTCTTAATTCAGCCTTCTCGACATTTGCGGCGTAGTGACATTTTTCGCATGCGACGATCTCATCCTCTCCCGATTCGGCCAGCACCTGAAATTCATGGGAGAGCGATCCCCCGATGTTTCCCGTCATCGCCTCGACCGCCCTGAACTTTAAGCCACACCTTGAAAAGATTCGTTTGTAGGCATCGTACATCAACTGATATGTTTTTTTCGCGCTCTCTTCGTCCCGGTCAAATGAATAGCCATCCTTCATTAGAAATTCGCGACCACGCATGAGTCCGAATCGCGGACGTATCTCATCGCGAAATTTCGTCTGTATCTGAAAGCAGTTCTTCGGAAGATCCCTGTAAGACCTGATCTCGTTTCGCAAGAGATCAGTGATCACCTCTTCGTGCGTGGGACCGATGCAAAAATCGCGATCGTGGCGATCCTTGATGCGCAACAGCTCCTTACCATAGATATCCCATCTACCTGATTCGATCCAGAGCTCTGATGGTATAATGATCGGCAGAAGAAGTTCCTGCGCGTCGCTTGCGTTCATCTCCTCGCGCACTATATTTTCAATCTTGTGGAGAACTCTCAGGCAAAGGGGAAGATAACTGTAGATGCCGGCTGCAACTTTTCTTATGAACCCAGCTCGCACCATCAGCTGGTGGCTTATTATCTCCGCCTCGGCAGGCGCTTCCCTTAAAGTTGGAATCAACATCTTCGAATAACGCATCTCTTATACCTCAAACCTTTCTATCTCATCGATGAGCATCTTTTCGATCTCTGACTCTTTACATTTTGCGACGATTTTTCCCTTTCTAAAAATTATCCCTTGCCCTTTGCCACCTGCGACTCCGATGTCGGCCTCTTTGGCCTCACCGGGGCCATTGACAACACAACCCATGACAGCGACGGTGATAGGCTTTTTTATCGACGACATCCTCTCTTCGAGCCTCATGACAAGCCCCGGGAGATCGTATTCCATCCTGCCGCATGTCGGGCAGCTGATGAGCTCCGGGGTAATTCTTTTTCTCAAACCCAGCGAGGAGAGCATCTCATATGCAACCCTCACCTCTATCACAGGATCCGCTGTGAGAGAGATCCTTATCGTATCGCCGATCCCCTCCGCCAAAAGCATCCCTATCCCAAGGCTCGATTTGACAGTGCCAGAGAGCATCGTGCCCGCCTCTGTGACTCCAAGATGCAGCGGGTAATCGACTCGTTTTGAGATGAGGCGATATGCGGATATCGTATCGAGAACACTTGAGGCCTTCACAGAAATTTTTATCGCTGTGAAACCGACCTCTTCTAAAATTGCAACCTGTTCCAAAGCAGATTCGACAAGCGCTTCAGGTGTGGGGCCTCCAAATTTTTCTAAATACTTTTTTAAAACTGAACCCGAATTTGAACCGACCCTGATCGGAGCCCCTTTATCCAAAACTGCCTTTGCAACTTCGAGAACTCTTGATTTGCTTCCGATATTTCCAGGGTTGATTCTCAATCCATCGGCACCTGATCTCAAAGACTCTAAAGCTAATTTGTAATCAAAATGAATGTCGGCGATAAGAGGAATCGTGATCCCCTTCTTAATATCGAAGATCGCCTTTGCCGCTGCCTCATCGACAACTGCAACGCGAGCGATCTCGCAGCCGGCATCTTCAAGACGCTTGATCTGCGCGACTGTGGCTTCCACATCACGGGTGTCCGTGTTCGTCATAGACTGGACGACGACGGGGGCAGCACCGCCTATCGAAACATCTCCGACCTTTATTTTTCTAGTCTTGTTTCTCATCCCGCCCCTTCTTCTTCAAAAATTTAAACCGATAGATGACTAACGGAATAGCACACAATATGAGGATCAGGGAGACTTTAAATTTTCTAAGTGGCATCATCGAACAACTCCCTCCTCCGTCCGGCGGTGTAGCTGCACTCTTCGTATCGTCAACCTTTTCCTTCCCAAGGACGCTCGCGCAGGGATTAGTAGTGTTCACCTTTATGACATCCATCTCGATCGTCTCGCCACCTGTGCCACACGAGACTGTGGAATTTCCATCCTTATCTGATATCAATCCACCTGTGAACCCCTGTGGAGGATTTGTTATCGGCTCAAAGCTCGACTCATACGATCCGACGAATTGAGATGCTATCGGCTCATACGTCACCTGATACTTCTTTCCAGGTTTAATTCCGTACAGATAATATTTTCCCTTTCCTGCGCACTCCTTCCAAAAAGAGCCTGAGACATTTGATCTCGCATCCGACTTCGCGGTTGATGTCCCCTCACCGACCTGACGCGCTATTACATTCACACCTGAAAGGCCGATGCTATCAGCATCCAAAAGCTGTCCCGTTATGACACAAAAGGACTTTTTAAAATCATCGGTAGGATATATAGATGATAGAGCTACCTGGTCATCCATGTTGAGATTCGCCTGCAAAAAGGTCTTGAGCTCAGGATACATAGTTGAAATATATTGCGCGCCATCACAGACACCATTCAGATTGCAATTTTCCGCCTCACTCAAATTGACCTGAGTATGATCCAGATTCAGCAGGTGACCCATCTCATGAGTGATAAGTGCTTTAAAATTATTCTCGATCTGAGTCTGTTCACTCGCAGTACTGGCTTTAGAGAGAGAATCGCATAGCATTTTTCCATTCAATATCGATATCCCTCTCAATATTTTTTTGTCAGAATTATCGGAAAAGGTCGGAGTGGTAAGCCCTCCTATTGAATCTACATCATAGCCTAACAAAGAGATGATCGAACCGTCGGCATCGAAAACTATCACGCTAGGGCCTGCATTTGATTGAAAGTAATTCTGAAAATTTGTGTCATCTATATCACTGACATCTGTAACAGTCCCTGAATAGACAACTATCAATAGGCTCGTCTTCAGCTCCGGCTTATCAACAGCCGGCTTTATGAGAACATCGTTCCATGTGGCAGCGGCCTCCTTTATCCAATCGGTCGCCTTTTTATTGTCGACATTCGTGCATAACTTTCCAGGATCAGCGTAGATCACGACAGAATCATCAGCCCACCTCTGCGCAAGCCCTGAGTTGTCGCTGTAAACAATCATAGGACCGCCAGCCTGCAACATTTGTGGAAAAAGAATTAGAAAGAACAAAACTTTTAAAAAGCTCTTCATGGATTAATCCTTCTCCTTCAAATTCGTAACGATATTTTCAAACTCATCCAAAGAGATCGGGCCAGCGCTCTTTAAGCTAATACCCTTTCCGACTTTTGTGGTAGGCACATCTTTGAAGAGACCTTTGTTATTATAGATATTTCTGACCTCTTTCGTATTTCCCTTCGTAGTAACATCGAACTTTCCATGTCCTAAGCCGATGGGCGATCTCAGCCCCCATTTTGATTCAGGAGTCAGAAAGAGCATGTATTCGCTGCCGGCTAAAAACTTCGGCGCGCCGATGACAAATGGCTGATGCTGAATAATCGATTTCTCTTTATCTCCACCTGCCATCATAAATACAAATTCCTCACCCTGTTTTAGCGTTCCCTTGAGCACCTTGCCAACCGTGAATGTGTATTTGGTTGCGTCGAGACCGTTTGGGAATAGAGCCTTCAAAATTGTCACCCCTTCACTCTTGATACACTTCCCTTCGAAAATAACATCTGCGCGATCGGTCATCTGTTCCAGATTGACAGGAAAGGATTGAGTCGAAAAAGCCACCTCTGAATTTACAAATAAAAAAAGTAACAAAAAACAGTATTTTACAAACCTCACACACCCTCCTTTATCGCGGAATAACCCAAAGAAGCTTGTAATTTAAAAGAATTGGCAAGTCAATTGAACAAAAATCTAAGTTGTGCGGATATCCTCTAATATCAGCTTTCGGTGGCATTGGTTTTCGTCCTTTTCGGCGCAGATGAGAACAATATTGCCGGAATGTTGGGACATTAATTCAAGAAGCGACTCCCGACCGTTTGCGTACTTTTCTGTCTGCATATATTTTTTGAAGCCGTCGAGCGTGCGCTCTCCATTTTCATCTTTCGGATTGCCAAGGGCATCACCCATCCAGACATATCCTATCCCCTCAGCTTCAAGCGCGTTCTTTAATCTTTCCCGATTGAAATGCGGCCTGAAACGGCTCATCGGATTCGCTCGAACATCAACAACTACCTCCACACCTGTACCCTTCAACTCAGCTATAAAATTTTCTATGCTCAGATTTGAAGTCCCCAAGCCCATCAAGTTCCCAACTGATCCCCGATCATACACTCGCCCTTTATGCTTGTATCGACTCGCGGCGCGCCAACCGAAGACAGTTTCTACGTATTCGTTCTCTGTATAAGCGCCTATGCCGTAGACTGTTGGATCATCTTCCTTCGCCTTGCCAGGTATCTGTTGCATGACTACTGGTGCTGGATCCATCGAAGCCGACTTTTTTGCGATGTGCTCAAGCATCTCACGAGTAAAATCGTATCCCCTTCTAAAGAGTCCCGTCTCAAGGAAAAGTACCGGATTATCATCCTCATCCTGTTTCACCTTTAAGAGTCCTGTTGCAATTATCTTTCCATTCTCCTTCACCGTAATCAGACGGATATGCTTTGAAGCAAGTGCTGTTACTAAGAATTGATTAAAGATCGGGTTGCCATTTACATTGAAGCAGTTTTGCATCTCGGGATTTAAGCAACCCATTCGTAGTAGTATTCCAGAATCAGATCTGTCCTCGATCGTGATATCCTTAAAATGCCTTTCCCCATCCTGCCAATCGAGAACCTTCTCCTTCAACTGACTTAAGTGCATTGCCATCTTCTCGTGTCGACGGCGCTGATACAACCTCCCCTTGTTTTCCAAACTCAAAACTAATTTCTTTTTATCTACCTCCTCACCCCTTTCAATCTTCCTAAACGCATCTTCTATTCGCATCCAGGAGAGCAGGTTTTTCAACTCTTCTATCTTTCCCTCAACTCGCATCTCATGTGTCAGCTCATTCGAGCCATTTGTTAAACCAGATTTTTCCAAGAGCGCTTGAGTCTCTTCTGTTTTTACACCCTTGTAATGATATTGTGAGAGTATCGTTATCTCTCCCTTATATCTCTCATACGTCGCTGCTTGTTCTCTTCTATCAGCGTTTCGATAACTCTCCAGCTCAACGCTCAGCCAATCCCCCTCCACACGTTCTAGCTGATGCTCAGCCAATATATTCTTGTACAATTTAATTAAGCTCTCCCTCAATCCCTTCGGCGATATCGTTAAACTATCAATCGTTGTTTTATCCGTTTGACTGAATCGTTTCCAAAATTCCGGAGTTTCGCTCAGGTAATCTATACCATCCCCATACTCTCTATCATTCTCTCCCAAACGCCAAGACTCCAGATCTCCATCTATTACATGTGACAACACCTCTCTATATTGATCGATCAACCTATTATCATCTGTGCTCTGACAGCCTACCATCAGTGATAATAGCGGATCTATCCTGTTGTTCAGACTTGGAGTGCTGTTCAACATAGCATCGACTTCACTAACCTCCCTATCCGCAAAGTCGGCTACTGCTAACTTACAGCCCTCGTTTATTGAATTTAAATTATCTCCCAACTCATCCACAAGATCGGGTCTCGCTCGAGATAGTAAACCGAGTTGATAAATCAGTAGAATCTGTTGAGATAATGTGAGCTGCGAGATTTCATCAACATTAATCTCGAGCCACAACTTTGCCTCCTCATTCTCCATCAGACCAAGAAGTCCCATGTAGAAATGCTCTTCCAGATATCTTCGCTTTGGATCGTCTCGCCCGTTTGCGAGTTCTTTTGATATATCCAAGACAATGTTATCTTCGCTCTCATTTGCTAAATAGAGATTCGATAAAAAGGTCGTTGGTGTTAATCTTCCCAACTCCAATTTATTCACCTCTTCACTGAGCGTTTTCCCATTTGCATAATACTTATCCATTATAGTTGGAACAAACTTCAACACCTGCTGGCGGATATATTTGTTGCTGATCTCGAATACAGAGAGGATAAATCTGAGATCTTCTCCATCCACTAAATCATGTTTTGTGAATACTTCGCCCAATCGCTTTGCAAAATTTAAATTGTGGCGTGTCTCATGAATCAGTCGCAACACTGTCGATTTTAATCTCGTACCCTTTGCCCGCTCCCAGAGCGGCAATATAGCTTGAGCTACTTGAGCATATCGTTTTGCTACGCCATGGAACTTCGGCGTATAATTGAGCCGCTCCGTTGAATTGAGAGACATGCTCTGGATCAGACTATCCCTGAAATACTCCTCTAGATCCTCCATCTTCCCATATCCATCCATCACAAGATTGTATAAATACGCGCCCCCCTCCAATCTTCCCACTGTCTGCTCTACCAATGTTCCTCTCGCCAACAATACTTTTAACTTTTCATCCTCAATCGTATCCAGAAATCCTGCAGGCAAAACGGCTTGCAACCAATGTGAGTAGACCTCGTGCTTGGCATGTTTGAGATTGTTCATCCCGATCAACCGCTGATGGCGCCCCTCGGCCTGATTCATCTTCGGCGCGGAATCGGGCAGCTGAATAAAGTAGGCATGACGTGCTGCCGTCAGCGTTAATCCAACTCCGCCGGAGAGATAGTTCGCAACCATTCCATCTACTCGCTCATCATTCTGTAATCGATTCCGGGCAGCTTCACGTCGTGTGCCAACTATCTTCCCATCAATGCGAACCATGTTCCGATCAGCCAAAGCACCCTCTATACGATCGAGCACCGACGTGTTCCATCCCCACGCCAGAAACTTATCTCCTTCAGCAAGATCCTCTGCGATCAGCTCTTTGAGTTTACCTATATAACCCGGCTCCATATCTATTCCGAAGTGTTCTGGATCATAAATAACTCGCTGCAGATATTGAAACTTCATCAGCGGATTGATTGTATCCAGGTTTATTGGATCGGCACCGTTTGGTAGAAGCTGGTTGAACTCGACTGCCCACCCCTCGAAGTCGGCTACCATCCAGGCGTAGAGATCGGCCTGCTCCCAGCTCATCTCATATTTTAAATTATCGCCATCTCTTCGTACAAGCTTTGGAACTCTCGGCATGCCGTCGGCTAATTGTTCCTGATAAGGCTTCACATCGGGTGATTCGAAATGCTCGACGGTATCTCGCTTTCTACGCCTTAACATCAGATAGCGCGTATCATCCTTCAAGAGTCTCAGCCCCTCTGTATCCTGCAGATATTTTTGTTCAAAAATCTTCCAATCGGGAAATCTCTCAGCATCAAGCCAGTTGAGCGTCACCCAGAATCGACGCAATTGGCTCTGGTACGGTGTAGCAGTCAATCCCCAGATGAATTTCGCTTCGATCGATCGAACGGCTTGGGATCGCTGTGTCTTTGGATTGTCGATCGCCTGCGCCTCGTCGACAATTAGAACATCGAGATTGGATGTTAGAAGATCATAACCCTCTGGATCATCCTTTTTTAGTCGTACTAGTGTCTCATAGTTTGTAATGCGATATTTTGAATCATTCAAACTCCGAACCTGATCGTGTCGTGCTACTGGATCGCCCGAAATAATAATTGAGATATCTCCCTCTTCATTCGTCGAATGCTCCAGGATCTCATCTCGCACATTTTCCCGATTAGATGCTGTCGTCACCCAGAGTATGCGCTTAGCTCCGACAACCTCAGCCGCTCCCATACCTTGGATCGTCTTTCCGAGTCCCGCGGCATCGGTCAAAAGACCTCTTCTGCGATTGGAGAGAAAAAAGATTCCTTCCCGTTGATAGCCGTATGGTGCGGTTGTCATATTGACGACTTTTAGATCGCGATTCTTCTTAAAATGTTTATACGCCTCTTCATGAAGTCGTTTTAAAAATGGATGGTCGTGGGATGCTGCTTTCTTTTCAAGATCTTTTAATAACGCTTCAGCTGATTTCTCGTAGCTTTTGCGACAGAGTTGGATAAATAATGCCAACAGTCTCTGAAAGTTTGTCTCCGAGAGATCCAGATTCTGTCCATCGGCTATTGCCTGAAGAATAGCAGCGATATATTGCTCTCGCTTCTCATCGAATTCAACCTTACCTCTACCTCGACCACCACGCCCCTTTCCTTCGACGCGAAGACCCGCATAGCGCTTCACGAACTCAGCGATATCCCGATTCTCAAACGCATCGGGGCGCAAAAAGCTGAGCATCTCGATCAGATCGCCACCGCTATCACCAAAGCTGTCTAACAACGAACCTAAATAATTTGCCCCTATAAAATCTGCAAACTCTTCAGTTGGATAATCTGTAAAAGATTTTAAACCGAGATACTTCTCATGCAGAATCTGCCACAGCTTGGCCGCACCGAGTTTATGATAGGCCTTCGTTACCGTTAATTCCTCCAAGTCCGGGTGCTCGCCAGACTCCAACTCGAACTTGGCGACGGCCATCAATATCTGATAGCCGCTCACCCCCTCTGTCGGTCCACCCTCCCAGGTTAAATTCTTCTCATCATTAACAAATATACTTCCTCCAAGGCTATAGAGACGCGCTTCAGCACCAAATAGAGTTCGCATCGCTTGAGCAAACTTTTCAGGTTTCTCGTTCCAATCCGATTTCTCAATAGTCCTTCCCAGATACTTCTCATGCAGAATCTGCCACAGCCGGGCCGCACCGAGTTTATGATAGGCCTTCGTTGCCGTTAATCCCTCCAAGTCCGGGTGCTCGCCAGACTCCAGCTCGAACTTGGCGACGGCCAGCAATATTTGCCGTCCACTCAACCCCTCTGTCG
Source organism: Pseudomonadota bacterium (assembly GCA_043818055.1). Lineage (GTDB taxonomy): Bacteria > UBA10199 > UBA10199 > 2-02-FULL-44-16 > JBDRGF01 > JBDRGF01. Next base: position 30,583 of record JBDRGF010000020.1, read on the forward strand.
GTCCACCCTCCCAGGTAAAATTCTTCTCATCATTAACAAATATACTTCCTCCAAGGCTATAGAGACGCGCTTCAGCACCAAATAGAGATCGCATCGCTTGAGAAAATTCCGCTGCACTCATTCCCGTTAGCGGATTTTTTTTCGCTTGCCACTGTGCGTCGACAGCCTGTTCGTCTAATTGAAGATAGACATCAATCGCAGATTTTAAATCTGATAGTTCGGCTCGATTGCTCTCTATAACAACCCTCTGACCAAAGATGCGCATGTGCACAAAGACGCGCTTGTCGTCATGATAGCCAAATAGGGTATGGATCTGTTCCTTCTCCGGATTCAGCCGGGCTAGATGTATGAGGTATTTTATATCCTGTTCCGATGGGAGGAAGGATTCTTCAGAGGGATGGATGTGGGCGAGCGCTGTTGTTCCAAAGAATTTCTCCTCTGCTTCACTATAATGTTTTTCTCCCAGCGTTGTCGCGTCGCTTCTATCCGGCGTTCCCTCGCGGATTTCATAGTCAATCGGATCGTAACCGTTGTCATATGAGAAGAGGGTCTGTTCGTGTCCTCTCTCTTCACTTCTTCTGTAGAGCTCGTCGATCTGTTCCTGTGGTATATTGAGGTCGGACCAAGAGGCTTGGCGAAATTGTACGGGTGATTGATGGGAGAAGAGGCCGGTTTGAAATAAGCCTGGATCCCGCATCGAGTGCGGGATGACAGGGGAAAGAGGCCTGGATGACAATGTAGAAGCCAAGCGGTGAGTCAGCGCGCGAGGCGGGTAGACCCCAGTCATGCGACGGGGCACAGCACAGGGGTCTGCCCCTACAAAAACACCCTGATTGAGATTATTTCGTGTAAATCGTAGCTTCATATGCAGATGATCTATTATCGGCTTTTAACCCGAAAAGTTGCTTCAAACTACAGCCACAATCCGACAGTGAAATTTTTATCAATTGTGACAAATGCTGATTTTGTAAGTAACAGCGAGTAAATTGATGTTTTTTGATTTCCACCTCTGTCGTGAAAAATGGAACAGTCCCATTTAAGCTTTATGAGCGTTTAGATATGTACTAAGGTCGATTTGATACTTTTAAAGTGTCGGATTGTGGACAGGTATTTTGAAATGGTTTCGAGGAGGTAGGCTTTGTGGATGAAATCACTCATATAGTCAATCTTCTGAATTACTTTAGCACGTATTTTCCTGATTTTTTTGTTCCCACTTTTTGAATAATTCCAGCCTTGATCAAGGGCTTAATTAAATCCATAGCTCCTTGCCTGGAAACGCCTAACGCTTCCCATATTTCCTTTGGAAACATGCTCTTTCTTTCCCGCAATTAGTCAAGTATAAGTCAAGTTATTAGTAAAGTGCTAACTCACAGATGCTTTGAAATGGCTTCGAGGAGGTAGGCTTTGCGGGTGAAGCGGCTAAAAAGAACACTTATGAAAGCAATTGTGCCGGGCGTGCAAAAAAACCCCTCTGAAACTCAGAGGGGTTCATTATGACATTTTGATTTGAATTACTTCTTCTCAGCTTCCTGTTTGCTCTTATCTTCCACTCTGCTCAATTTTAACTCATATGTAGCACAGGGTGTGTTGAGCTCAGCACCTTCAAAATAATCTTCCGTCCCTGTGATATTCTTATCCTTGAACTGCAACGAAATGATCGATGACTTGTCGTCGGCCTTTTTCATCAACTCAACTTTGTTATCCTTCATGTTGCCATCTACAACTTCTTTATCCTCAAACATCACGCTGATAACAGCTGCACTCTGCAATACATCCAAAGTGATGGGGGCGCTCGTTTCGACTTCGTCCTTCATATTCAAACATGAATTTTTTGTGAGTTTTTTGTCACCTTTATAAATGCCCTCAAATTTCACATCTGGTACGGCTGCAATGCTCCCATCAGGATTTTTAAGACCACCGGTGCTTTCATCTGAATCAAAAGCGGCACATGCTGAAACAAGACTAACAAGAACTGCAATGATTAGAAAACGATACCCCATACATTCCTCCTTTGAATTTTTTTCTTCTTCCACTTAATGTATCGGTAGCATTTTTCAAAAGTTGCGTATTTTTTTTAAAATTCTGGTTATTTTTTGTTTAACGATTTCAAGTGGTTACAGCGGAAATGAATTTTAAAACAAATTTTATGCCAAATTCCCAAAAAAAATCGTTAAGTTTTATCTTTGGAAAGAGCTACGAGTGTTTTTTCGCAAACTTTCTCATGAACTCTGAAAGCTTCTCGCATCCCTCTTTTGGCATGGCATTATAGACCGAAGCCCTGATGCCTCCAACGCTTCTGTGACCTTTGAGACCAACGAGCTCTTCTTTTGCGGCCTCTTCGATAAAGCTCTTCTCCAGATCCTCAGAGGGGAGTCGATAGGTGATGTTCATCATTGAACGGCTATCTTTGCTCACTGTAGATTTATAAAAACCGTCACTCTCCTCGATCGTAGAATATATCATCCCTGCTTTTTCGCGGTTGTGTTTTTCCATGACATCAAGACCACCCATATCTTTGATCCACTGCATGACATATCGAAGTATATATATAGAAAAGCATGGCGGCGTGTTGAAAAGAGAATCCTTCTCAGCGTGTGTCGAATATTTGAGCATCGTTGTAAGCGCTGGGTTGCAGGACTTCAACAGATCGTCTCGGATGATCACGAGTGTTACACCGGCCGGCCCCAGATTTTTCTGAGCACCTGCGTATATCAAACCAAATGGCTTCACATCGAAGAAACGCCACATCATATCGCTCGACATATCAGCTACGATAGGCACAGAGCCAGCAGATGGAAACTTATCGAACTGGGTTCCGAAAATCGTATTATTTGAAGTAATATGAACATATTTCGCGTTTGAATTTAATTTCAGTTCCTCCTGTTTTGGAATCCTGGAAAATTTTTCTTCCTCGGAAGAAGCGACAATCTTTACATCGCCAAAAAGTTTCGCCTCTTTATAGGCCTTCTTGGACCAGTCCCCTGTGATGACATAATCCGCACTCTTTCCCTCTCCGAGAAGATTCATCGGAACCATCGCAAACTGAAGGCTCGCCCCTCCCTGCAAATAGAGGACATGATAATTATCAGGAAGTTTAAGGAGCTCGCGAACAAGCTTCGAAGCATCTTTGTGAACAACATCGTATGCCTTTCCCCTGTGGCTTGCCTCAACAATCGACATGCCGGTATTGTCGTAATTCAAAAATTCCTCTTTCGCCTTTTTTAGAACATCGAGCGGCAACGTCGCCGGCCCTGCACTGAAATTGTAAACGCGTTTTGTCATAATAGTTCCTTTCCACCCCTCCCAACCTCCCCTTATTAAGGGGAGGAGTCTTAGGGTTAAAAACTTAAACACTTACGCACTTAAACACTTTTCCAGTATCTCCAACACACAATCACCTATCCTAAGCAGGTTCTCTTTGCTCGATGATCCGATGTGCGGAGTCATTATCACATTTGGTGCGTCATACAGAGGAGAGCTCTCCGGAGGTGGATCGCTCTCATAGACATCTGTCGCGTAACATGAAAGTTTCCCGGATTTGAGCGCCTCGACAACATCGGATTCGACAATACATTTGCCACGGCCTGCATTGATAAGCACCGCTTTATCTTTCATCAGTGCGATCGATTTTTTATTTATCATCCCTTTGGTCTCATCGGTAAGAGGTGTGTGCAAAGAGATATAATCTGAAGCCTTCAAAACCTCTTCAAGACTCTTCTTCACATCGGCATATTCAGAGGGTTTGCCGCTCTTTCTGAAGGCTATCACATTCATTCCAAATGCCTTTGCCCTTTTGGCAACTTCGGTCGCGATATTGCCCAGACCTATCAACCCAAGTGTCTTCCCCATGAGCTCAGTGCGTTTCAATTCCTTTTTCAGCCACTTCTTTTCGTGCATCGAGTTATTTCCTTCGATGATCCTGTTCGGAATGGAGAGCATCAATGCGAAGGCGAGTTCCGCAACTGCAACTGCAGAGGCTGTAGGTGTATTGTAAACTTCAATCCCCTTTTGCTTCGCATATTCCTTATCAACATTATCCAAACCGACTCCACCTCTGATGATAATTTTAAGGTTGGGGGCCGAATCGATATATTCTCTTGTGCATTTCGTTTTGCTTCGAACGAGCACAACATTTGCAGTTGAAAGCTCTCCCTTGTCATCCGTAACATCGCCGAACTGTTTTAGCTTATCGGACAATCCCGGATCAAAAGCATCGCTAATAAGAATCTTCATTTTAACCTCCATCTTTTCGTACGGCGTACGGAGTATTGCGTACCGCGAATAGCACAAGGTTTACGCCGTACTCCGTACGCAATACGCCGTACGAGTTTACTCCTCATCCAACCCCATCACAAACAACCCACTCCTCAGCTTCGGCTCAAACCACGTCGATTTGGGCGGCATCAGAAGCCCTGCGTCGGCTACATTCATGAGCTCTTCGATCGAAGTGGGATAACAGCAGAATGCAACAGCCCATCCATCTTCAACTCGGCGTTCTAGCTCATCGGTTCCCCTTATTCCACCGACAAAGTCGATACGCTTGTCTAACCTTGGATTTTTGATCCCCAAAATCGGGGAGAGTAGATTGTTTTGTAAAATCGCAACATCGAGCGCATTGACAGGATCGGAAGCATCGTAAGTCCCTTGTTTGGGCTCGACACAATACCATTTCCCATCGAGAAACATCCCGAACGATTTTGGTTTTACCGGGGAGGACTCTGACGTATCTCTCACGACGAATTCTTCCTTCACCCTATTCAAAAATTCATCCACACTCATTCCGTTTAAATCCTTCACTACTCGATTATAAGCCATGATACACATCTGATCATGAGGAAAGGTAACTGTGAGAAATCTCTTGCAATCGATCCTGCTTGCGGATGCGCTGCGGTGATGTCCATCCGCGACATAGAGATATGGCACTTTAGAAAAAGCTGTCCTGATTTCATCTATTGTCTCTGAATCAGATACAACCCACAATATATGTTCAATGCCATCATCGCTTTCAAAATTATATTCCGGTTCTCTTTTGCAAATCCTATTCACTATCTCATTGATGTCGCTGCTTGAATAATATGTAAGAAAGACGGGACCTACCTGGACTTCAAGTCTCTTTATGTGCCTGACCCTGTCGTCCTCCTTATCGGGGCGCGTAAGCTCATGTTTCTTGATCAATCCCTTATTATACTCCTCAACGCTCGCCCCCGCGACGATGCCGGTTTGGATATGATTTCCCATGCGCTGTCTGTAGATATAAAAACAGGGCGCTTCATCGCGAAGAAGAACTCCATCTGACACAAACTCTTTAAAATTCTCCATCCCCTTAGTGTAAACTTCCGGTGAATATGGATCCGTCTCTTCCGGCAGATCTATCTCTGGCTTATTGATATGATAAAACGAAAAGGAATTGTCGTGAGCTAAACGTCTCGCCTCATCGCTCGATAAAACATCGTAAGGCAGAGAAGCTACTCTTTTCGCAAGATCCTTACGAGGCCTATATGCCCGAAAAGGCTTTATCTCTACCATATCCCCTCCTTGAGATGACCAGTGACTAACACACCTGTAAACAAAGTCAATCTGGTTAAAAGACAGTTTTTTATTTTCTATTACATTAAAATCAGTATAATCAGATAATGCATTATTTAAGCGAAGAGCATATCACAATTTTTCTAATTCAGGTTTTCCTCATTCTAGCGCTAGCCAAACTTGCGAGAGATTTGTTTCGAAAATTTGACCAACCACCCATGGTTGGTGAGATTCTTGTTGGCATAATTTTAGGCCCCACAATTTTCGGAAGACTCCTTCCAGATCTCCACAAGCTAGTCTTTCCAGCAAATCCTATCCAGCAAAACATGCTTGAAACGCTTGCATGGTTTGGTGTGATGCTATTTCTTCTCGTCACGGGTTTTGAAGTCGACACTTCAACGGCCTGGAAGCAGAGAAAAGCATCCTTAAAAATAGCAATCACCGGCGTCGTTTTTCCACTGGCAATGGGTTTTCTGATTTTTCTCCTTCTACCACAAGGCTATTTTTCTGCTAAATTTCCACACTGGACTAGTGCCTTCTTCATGGGGGTAGCAATTTCAATAAGCGCTTTGGCTGTTATTGCTAGGACTTTATACGATTTAAATCTCCTCAGAACAGACTTGGGGCTTTTAACCCTCTCAGCAATTACCATAAACGATATTCTAGGATGGTTCTTTTTCAGTATTGCCTTTGCCCTGACTACTGGGGGCACATTTCATTCGGAAATAGGTAAAATCAGCATAACAATCCTTTTCACAATTCTTTTTCCCGCTTTTTGTTTGACTATCGGCAGACGTTTAGTTGGAAAAATTATTAATAAGATTGTGAATAGCAACTTGTCCACTACGGGATCTATGCTTACCTTCATATGTTGCTTAGGGCTCATTTGTGGCGCCATCACTCAGTCGTTTGGCATCCATGCGATCTTTGGCTTCTTTCTTGCGGGAATAATGGCAGGAGATGCGCCCGACTTATCAGAAAATACTCGTCAAATAATAACACAGATGGTTCACGCCATCCTCATCCCACTCTTTTTTGTATCCATAGGGCTGAAAGTGGATTTTGCCAACAATTTTAACATGGGACTTGTGATTTTGATCTCCTCGGTCGCAATCATAGGAAAATTTTTAGGAGCATGGTTTGGTGCACGCATGACAGATTTAACAAAGGATAACAGGTTAGCCATCGCTATTTTACATACACCTGGTGGAGATATGACAATAGTGGTCAGTATCGTTGGACTTGAGCTTGGCATAATTACAAAACCTTTATTCGTTGCCCTAGTTGTTGCAGCTTTATTATCAACAATAATCGTGGGGCCGTGGCTCTCCAGGGTTATCAAAAGAAGTAGACAGATCAGAATCAAAGAACTCCTTCCCAAAGAGGGGGTTGTCACTAAACTGCTCTCCAAAGATAGAAGAAGCATCATTCATGAGATGAGCTATATAGCTGCAAATACGATAAAAGGCATTGATCTCGACCCGGAGACTGTGTTTAGAGCAGTCCTCGATAGGGAAAATCTGATGGGCACAGGCATAGATAAGGGAATAGCCGTTCCTCACGCTCGATTAAAAAACCTTAAAAAACCTCTCCTCGTGTTCGGCCATAGCGAAGCGGGAATCGACTGGGATGCGGCTGACGGAAAACCTGTACACTGTATTTTCCTGCTGCTCACACCTGAAGGCTCGTTCGACACGCAGATCCAAACACTGGCAGCAATCGCAAAGATGATGAAGGATGAGAAAAACTGTTTGAAATTAGCATCAATAAAAAACCCGAAAGAACTTTGGGATCAGCTTCATACGAGCCTTTAACTTTCTAGCAATTAACGCCGTGTGCGAGTTTTTCTTGTAAGACGTTGATTTTGTAGGGGCAGGTTTAAAACCTGCCCAAAATAGTAATGCGGGCGGGTTTAAAACCCGCCCCTACAAAAATTCGGACACGGCGTTGATAATTAAAAATTTGGTGCGATGTTTTTTGCCTTTTCTATGGCGGCTTTATCTTTCGCCTTTGCCATATCTGGGCCACCAGCAAGCGTTGGTTCCACAACAATTGATCTGATATCTGTAAATCCTATGAATCCCAAAAAGGCCTCGAAATATTTCTTCTGAAAATCAAAATTCTCTGCAGGAGTGCCCGGTTTGTATTCACCTCCGCGCGAGTAAATTGCTAAAGCCGGCTTTCCTGTTATTAGACCTGAATAACCCGATTCAGGTGAGAAAGCGAATGTATAAGTAGGCTGAACGATGATATCGATGTATTGCTTCAGTTTATAAGGAATTCCAAAATTCCACATCGGAACAGCAAAGAGATATTTATCCGCAAACTTGAATTGTTCGATGTGTTTCTCAACTCCCTTCCACGCATTGAGTTCTTCCTTTGAGGCCTTTTCACCGTGCATAATTGCATACTTGGCATTTACGGCTTGCAGATCGAGCTCGGCTATTTTTTCGTTAAAAAGATCAATTACTTCCACATTATCTTTTGGATGTGCCCTTTTATATGCCTCAACAAAAGCATCGGCGACTTTGATTGAATGCGACCTACCCTCCCTTGGTGATGCCTTGATATAAAGAAGTTTTGACATAGTTCCTCCCCGAAAAACAATTAACAATTAACGATTTCCAATTAACAATAAAACCTCTAAAAATCCATCTATTTTATCGCCTTAAAAGTCTTCGTTTTAGCCGTTGACATCAAAAAGAGTACGGGTGTAACTATTAATGGTTCAAGGAGGTTCATGTGAAAAGAGTATCATTTGCATGCTTATTTATCATGATGCTTTTAATCAGTATTTCGACTTATGCCCTGGGTTCAAAATGTGTTGCCAACAAACCAGGGTGTGTAGTTCCACGAACAACTGAAGTAAAAGTGAGGCTTGGGACATCTCCATGCGGAAGAAATGTTGACAGATGCATAGACGTATTAATCTGGCCATCAGCTATTATCGAAATTTTTAAGATCGATGGTGGAAAGGTCGATACATTCGAAACGCCTGACTTTCCAAATCAATCCATACCGACTGAGTTCACTTCTTCACTCTTTGCAGGAAGATATTTTTTCTATATCTTCAACAAGAGCAACAAACAGGCAACGACATTCGGCCCTGTTGAGATCTTTCCGGACGTTAAAAGAATGACGCTCTTCATCATGATGTACAATTCCATGGCGAGCCAAACAATCTTATCGCAGGACAGAGAGATGTGTCTAACACAGAATATAGAGGAATATTTCGATACGGCTATAGGTTCTGTTAAATTAGGACAACAAACCCAATGCAACTCAACATTCAACGATCTTCCCAGGGTGATCAAACCGATTGAATAAAACTATGAAAAAAATAATTCGCAAATCCCCCCCTTCTTATCGAGGTGCGTTCTATTATTTTAGGACCAAGTGGCGACAGATGCCACATGTGGTAAATCTCGAGTTTACGAAACTATGCAACGCCAGATGTGGCTTCTGCAGCTGCTGGCAGGTGCCCTCTAAAGGCGAGCTCGAAGACTACTCCCCTATCATCAAAAAATTCAAACCGGTCGTAGTTTCGATATCGGGTGGCGAGCCCCTACTCAGAAAAAACTACCCTGAACTTATTAAAGGGATCCGTCCCTATTGCCATTTCCTTGTTATAATTACAAACGGGGCGCTCTTAAACGAAAAAAGTGCGAAAGCATTAACCAATGCAGGGATCGACCAAATATGCGTATCTCTCGATTACTTAAGTGAGAAACATGACAAAGCGAGAAAGGTGGAGGGGCTTTTCGATCACATCTCCAAAACAGTTCCGAAATTGAGTGCGATGGGTTATCGAATCATTCTCAACTCGGTCATAATGAATGACAATCTCGATCAGGTGATTCCGCTTGTACACAAGGCGAAGGAATGGGGAGTCGAAATTTCATTTTCATCCTATTGTTCACTCAAGAGGCAAAAGGATGAGCACATGATCGACGACCCTAATATTGTAAAATTAAAAAGTGTCGTTGAAGAGATCAAAAGGCTGAAAAAAGAGATGGGGCACATCAAGAGCTCATATCATTATCTCAACCGCGTCGTCGAATATTTTCAAAAAGGAAACATCGGAGGTTGCAAGGCTGGCGTGCGCTGGATACAGGTGACCCCCGATGGCCATATCCAACCCTGCTCTGAACTTCCCAGGACATGTAGTTATGAAGATTATACGAGGGACCTCTTCCCCATGCCCTCCTGTGAGAAGTGCTGGTACAGCTGCAGAGGAGAGGCCGAGGCCAATCCATTAAAACCGCAAAGACTGTGGGAATTGATGAATGCGTGAAGCGTAGGACATGAAACTTATTTTGAGCCGATGATCGGACTTGAACCGATAGCCTATTCATTACGAATGAATTGCTCTACCATTGAGCTACATCGGCGATAAAAAGCAGTGAGTAGTGTTTAGTGTATAATTTTGGACATGGAAACTCTTTGTCGCTATTCACTACGCACTAAACACTAGACACTGCTCTTAAGTATTCCGGACACCCAAAAATCTATGGCATTTGCGCCGCGTCTTAAGCGGCGCAAAGCCAAGATTCCAAAAATAAATTATAGCTACGCTAAGGTACGTGGTCCGGAATGTCCCATTCCGGACACCCAAAAATCTATGGCATTTGCGCCGCGTCTCAGCGGCGCAAAGCCAAGATTTTTGTGCCGGAGGCCGGACTCGAACCGGCACAAGGGGTGACCCTCGGCAGATTTTGAATCTGCTGCGTCTGCCATTCCGCCACTCCGGCAGATTAAAGCAGTGATTAGTGCGTAGTGTTTAGAATTATTAATTCGTCTTTCACTACACACTTTAAACTGCCTCACCTATTCTTCTGTTTCATCGCTTGGATTATCAAAGACCACATTTACATCGCCATCTGCAATCTCTCTCAAAGCCGTCACAACTTCACGGTTCGTACAATGAATCCGGGGCGCAGAACCGCGATAAAGCTGTTTTACCCTCTTTGATGTAGCGTGAACAAGGGCGAAACGATTTTCCACCCTTTCCAGACAATCTTCTACTGTGACACGTGCCATTTTAAACCTCCTGAATTTCGAGCCACTCCTAATATGGTGATTTTAAACCCAAGTCAAGGGGTAGGAGAACTATTGTAAATTGCCCTTGGCATCGACTTTGACTATGAAAGCATCTGAGACACCAACATTTTTTAGACCATTGAAGTCGCCTGATGACTGAACAAATACAAAAAGGTTGCCATTTTTGTCTCTTGCTAACGCATTTCCAGAATCATCATTTGAAGAACCAAGCCTGATTTGCCAATCAGTCATTCCATTTATCCATTTTATAAGATACATATCTTTTCCACCATAATTTTGTCCAAAGCTTGCGCCTGCGGTGTAGCCTGTAATGTAGAAATTAGCATTATCAATAGCTATATCATTAGCACTTCCCTCTTGCTCATTCGCAAATAATAACTTTGGAACTCCTGGATTTAATGCTGGATCTAATTCGATAATATAACTTTTGGATCCCATCTGTCCCGAAACAACAACAGAGTTTAACTTTGTACTGAAAGCAATTGCACTTGCCATATCATCTACCATGCCTACGCCAGTTAACTGTATTTCTTTTTGAAATGACAAATCAGGTGCCCATTTATCAACAACTATCTTTGTAAGAATTGGATTTTGAGGAATAGCAACTTCTTTAAATCCCGTCACAAAAATATCTCCATTATTGCTCAATGCAATATCATTTCCCTCTTCTTTCCCTGTAGATCCATAGAGCCTCATATCTTTTTCCTCACATGCACCACTGGAGTTGCACTTAGCTAAAAGAATATCACGTCCACCTTTGTTGGGTTGCAGAAATGGCTGCCCCGCTAAAGTATAATAAATCTGTCCTTCCGAGTAACCCGTTATATAAATATTTTCATTTGGATCCACTGCGATCGCCCTACCAGCATCGGCTTTATGATCGGAAGAGGTTATCTGCTTCACCCACAATTGTTTCCCACCTGTCGTGTATTTCATAACAACCGCATCCATGACATCACCTGGATCCTTCTTATAACCACCCGTATCAAGATCGCCATATGTTGATCCGACAATATATAAGCTGTCACCAAATACTACGATATCATTTCCCCAATCGTATTTGTCTGAGCCAATCTGTTCTAACCAAACAACATTTCCTGAGTTGTCGTATTTCGCGATGAATATGTCATACTTCCCTGCTGTTTTGTTTCCCACCTTCCCTAAGGTCGTGCCGACGACATAGACATTTCCACTATCATCAACATCGATGCCACCCACTAGATCTTCAACATCTGAACCGATCTGCTTAATCCCTATCCACTTCAACTCCACTGTCACCTCGGCATTTGTACCGTTGCCTCCCGCATCCATAAAACGGGCGTAGATTTTTTTACTCCCTGCTCCAGCTGAAAGATCAAAAGGAACTTTGGTCTTCAAATCTACCGTTGATTGCACCGAAGAACAAGCAGCACCGCTCAAAGCATTTGCATCTTCAGAGAGACAATAACCTACAATCCCCACATCATCCTTCGCTGAGAGTTCCACTTCGATCTTTCTCACATCCGTTGGGGATTGGGCAATTATCTTCGCATCGGTTGGCGCTAGTTTATCCTTGGAGTTAGTTAAACCTATACCAAAGCCGGAAGGTGGTTTTTCGGGGCCGCTGTCGCTGCAACCGTAGCTGATTATCATCGCGAAAAGGAGAGAGAATGACAAAAAAAGCACCGACCTCTTCACATATTTCTTGCTATGCATAAAACCTCCTATTTTTATAAAGTGCCGTTTTTTCTACAACAAAAGCCAAGTGAAGTCACCAAAATAATACTTAAACCTCCGGCTAACTACTTGATTTTGCTTTACAAGTACATGCTCATTGGTTAGGGATGTGCAAATGTTGAGAGAGGCCATCATATATGTCCCAACTTCGACGCCAGAAGCGATGAGTGTCGCTGTGAAAAAGGTCGCTGGCGTCCCCCTGATCGTCAGGGGGATCATGACGCTCGCCTCCCAAGGATTCGAATCGATCACCCTTTTGATTCCTCAATCGCACCAACCCTCGATCGAGCGGTTTTTAAAAAGATATCGGGAGAAGAGAGTACCTAAAATCCACTATAGTCAGTATGGCGAACCGTATTGCGTCACAACCGACAACATCAACGATCTTACCAGCAATTCAAATGGCGATGTGCTTCTTATCAACTCTAACATCCTATTCGATCCAAAAATGGTCGCGAAAATCTCGGCCAGGAAAGATTTTCAGGACGAGGTTGTCGGAATCAAGTCTCCTATAAAACCTCAACCGATACTACGGATAAACAGAAAATCGTTTGAAAAGCTACTCGAGTTCGTCACACAAAAACCCAGAGGAATAGAGAGCTGCATAGAGTATTTAACCAAGGAGATGACGAGCTTCGTGCGAATTTCTGAAGATTTACAACCCTTTTTGATCACCGGCAACTCCGATGTGCTTGAAGCTCAAAACTACCTTACTGAAAAGATAAGACTTGCGACGAGTGGACCTATTGCAAAATATATCAATAAGAAGATTTCACTCCCGGTAAGCCTCGTGCTTTCAAAGCTCTGGATCAGCCCGCATGCTATCACCGTCGTTAACATCGTTATCGGCGTCTTTTCGGGTGTGTTCATTGCCGATGGCAGCCACTATTGGATGATCCTCTTCGGCGCTTTTCTCTACCAGCTGGCATCGATCACGGATGGCTGCGATGGAGAGGTCGCAAAGCTCACCTTCAGGGCGAGCAAGTTTGGACAATACCTTGATTCGATAAGCGACAATTTGACGTTAGGAAGTATGATGACTGGATTGATCGCCGGATACTGGCGCCAGACCCACTCCCCCATCGCCTTTTATCTCGGCGGGATGATGGTCATCTCTGCCTTCGCAATTTTTTTCTTCATGATCCGTTTTTTAAAATGCCACACGAATTCGGCAAGCCTCGTCACATATGATAAGGAATTCATCGAGCGCCTTTCGAAAAAATATAATCCCATCCTTTTGAGAGTGGTTCACTATTCGAAATTTTTACTCAAAAAGGATATGATGTCCTTCATAATATTCGTCCTGGCGGTCTTCGGACTGCTCTACTATTGGCTATACGTATGCGCATTCGGAGGCGCTGCCTCGGCTTTGATGATCTGTTACCTTGATCACAGCGAAAGGGTCGCTCCATCGCGCCAAACAGATGAACGAACTCTAAGCACATAAAAGAGAGTATAAATGAAGAAGAACAGTGGAAAAAAAATTGCTATATTCGATTTCGACGGAACTCTGGTCGATTCGATGCTGAGCTTCGCGAAGATTGCGTCTCAAGTGATGCCTAAATATTATGACGTAGAAAAAAAATGGGCATTTGAGAATTACTTGAGAACATCCGGGATACCCTTCAGCGAACAGCTCGAGGAACTTTTTCCCAAAGATGCAAACAACGCCTTTGCCAGCCTCGAATTTGAAGAGACGAAGAAGATCACATATTTTGAAAGGCCACTCTTCGATGATGTGGAGGAGACCTTCGCATCGCTCTCTCAGATCGGCCTGAAACTCGTCATCTCCTCCAACAACTTCCAGCATCTGGTTGACGAATATCTTAAGAAAAAGACATTAAATGTCGATCTGGCTCTCGGTTACAAAGAAAATTTCGCCAAGGGTGCAAAGCACTTTGAGTATGTTAAACAGAGCTTCCTTGCCGAAGATCATGAGATGATCTTCGTTGGAGATTCGATAAAAGATGGAGAGCGTGCATATAACTCCAATGTCGATTTTATCGCAAAGACAGGGATCTTCACTAGAGAGGAGTTCCTGAAGGACTTCCCTAAGGCACAGGTGATAGACAGCTTATCCGATTTGAAGAATTTGAAATGGATGTGATATGAATAAAAATGATCATAAAATTGAAGCTGTCGTCATGGCTGCGGGGATGGGAACGCGGCTTGGGACACATTCCAATAACCTGCCCAAGGCGCTTGTCGAAGTTGGCTCAAAACCTTTGATAGGCTGGGTATTGGAGGGGCTTAAGCTGGATGTGATAAAAAAAATCACGGTGGTCGGGGGGTATCAATTTGATATGCTGGAGGGATATCTAAAAGAGAATCATCCCGAAGTGACCATACTTAAAAATGAAAATTATAAAGAGGGAAACATACTCTCTTTAAAAAAGGCTATTCCGAAAATCCAGGGCTCTTTTTTATTATGCAACGTCGACCACATATATCCTGCTGATCTTCTAAAAAAATTTACACTCGATGTTTCCAATATCAAAATCGCCTGCGATCAGGACAGAAAGCTTGGGTTGGATGATATGAAGGTGCTCACCGGAAAAGAAAAAAAGCTCGGTGACATAAGCAAAAAACTTGACGAATTCGACATGGGATATATCGGCATGACCATCTGCTCAGAATCAAAACTCTCCGACTACAAAAAGGCAGTCGATGATGTGATAGAACAAAATGGAAGATCTGCCGTCGTTGAAAATGTATTGAAATACATGGCATCGTCCGGTGATAAGATCGATATCTGCGATTGCTCCGGATGGAAATGGTATGAGGTAGACACGCCAGATGAACTTGAAAGCGCAAACCTCGCATTGAGGAGGGGTGTATGAAATATTATTTAATTCCCATGCTTCTGCTGACCAGCCTTTTCTGGTACGGTTGCTATACATTAGCCTGGCAGATGGTATTAAACGCCCTGAATAAATCAAAGCCGTTTTTTGAGCTCTTCAGGATCAAGCTTGCCGGAGAGGCCTCCAATACGCTCCACAACACGAACTTTATCAGCGGCGATATCTTGCGTGCACACCTTCTGAATAAAAAAGGGACTCATGATGAATATCCCCTCTCCGTTGTGATAGACAGGACGATACATAGCTTAGCAGTTTTAACGCTAATCGAAATTGCTATCATAGTCAGTTGCACAAACCTCGATTCTCAGGGGGCCAATATCAGATACGGTATCCCAGTTGCAACTGTGGTCATACTTATGTTTGTCGCCTTCATATCGATTCATCTGAAACAAGGTGTATGTGGACTCTTCCTCAAGCTGTGCAGAAGGGTCGGTCTTGGCAAATCGTTTTCCGATAGAATGGTAGAAAGATTTGAGAGCCTCGACTCCCGCATCTACGACTATTACAAAAATAACAGATCGGATTTTGTAATCAGCTATCTCTTTCACCTTACAGGAAGATTCTTCGGAATCCTTGAGATCTTTATAATCGGACGCATCTTCGACGCCCAGTTTCCATTCTTCCTTGCATTTGCTCTCGCCGCGCTTGCTCCGCTTGTCCACGCCACTTTCACATTCATACCGGGAGCATTAGGGGTGCTCGAAGCTGTCTATTGTCTCACCTGCTGGGCTTTTGGAATAAATCCATTCATAGGGCTAGGTATTCAGTTTTTCAGAAGGGGACGCAGCCTGATCTGGATATTCATAGGTTCGATGTTGTTAAAGACTAAAGACAGAAAAGCGATCTACGACGCATCCTTCAGCGCGGAGATATAATATATGAATTCCAACCGATTCAATCAGAAGGGCGTTCAGTTTTTGTTGTTTTTATACAACGCATTTTCGTTTTTGCTTATATCTGCTATGATGTCTTTCAACCACGTTTGGAATGAAAAAAGATGGACGCCTAATCCATGCGGGGATCAAATTAAAAAGTTTGATGATGAGTTGGAATTTGATGATGAACTTTTTAGGGCAGGTTTAAAACCTGCCCCTACAAATTATTCTTCGGATGAAAAGAGTTTTCTATAATAAGGATCGTTCTCAGCTGCCTCTGTCAATCTTTCGGTAACCTCTTCCACAATATCGTGATCCGCAAATATCGGGTCTATCTTTTGAGAAACCTTCGCCCTGACTTTGGCCCTTAGCTTCATATGGGAGAGTCTCGCTCCTCCCTCATTGACCAGCCCTTTCAAATCACCGGCCTCCCGAACAACTCTCAAATTGAGTGCATCACGGACTGCATCCACAGTCTTGTCGCGGCGATCCTTGTCTGCAGCAGCTTGCTGGACTGATTCCGGATTAATATTTCTTACTGTTGTATCAACTGGTTTGCTTTTCATAATTTCCTCTTCTGTATTTATTATCGCCACGAGCCCCCCTAAAGTTGCGTACTTTTTTAAAAAAAATGACTCTCGGAGAGTCAAGTCACCAGAAAAACCGTCGGTCGTGAAACGTGAAGCGTACATGGTAAAATATTATTATCCGTTTCACGTTTCACGCTTCACGGGCGGACGCTTCACGGATTTTATCACATCCTTTTCGGGACCTTGGTCTTTTTTAGCCTTTTGATCAATTCGACGTAGACCTTTTTGGCCTCGTTTTCCTTATTCCAGCGCTCGTAAAATAGCTCTTTTATCCGTTTTTTCGATATATGGTTGGCTAGCAAACCGTAAAAAAGCCTCTCGCCTAAAATATATCCCAGTGAGTGTGTCACAGCTATGAAGAGATCCATCCTGCCCAATAGAAAATCGAGCCCTACTATGAATTTTCCCCTCTGTTCATATCTCTTATAATCGCACACGAAGAGGGCGGTATCGTATTCAAGTCGCCTGAAGGGGGGGATGCCTACACCTTCAAGATAGTTTATCAGACTCTTAAAGTCCCTGAGATGAAACGACTTTCGCTTGCTGTTGATGATCTTCGAACCGAAAAAACCGATCGCTTCATGCAATATATTCGCATAAAAGGCGTCATCTATCTGCCTCGGTTTTTCAGGGCCGGAACAGATGCTCTTGACAAAATGGGAGGCCTCCTCCGCAGCATGGTTTATGGAGAGATTCGCGAGATAGACGATATTCGCCTTCGCGATATAGTAGCTTTCGCTCGAGAGGATCTGTTTTTTTACCTGTTCGATGTCACGCGGGGTGAACCCCAGATCCTTCATCCGTTTTAGAAAACCGAGATCTCCGGATGTGAAGATCTCAAGTTTATCGAGATGGACCTCATCGACATCGATGCGCATAAATTTGCAGATGCGATCGACGATCTCAACAAATTCGTGTCTCACATCTGCAAAATCGATTTCACCTTCATCGTGCTCCAGCCAGTTCAAATAGGAGCGTTGAAAAACAATCGGCGGCGTGTGCATGCGACAATAGCTTTTGTCGTCGAGTTTCACCACCTCCGTCTTTTCAAAGAGGCCCTTCTCCGCAAGCTTCCAGTAGATCTTCTCACTACTCTGATAGAGAATCAGATCTCTGAAATCTCCCTTTGAACTTCCATTGTGAATCCGGGAGCGCACATCGCGTGGTAGATGTTGTGGAGAGATATGCAGATCGCCGATGAACACAAACATCTTTTTGTCCGGATTGGCCTTCCAGACATCGGCTATAATTTTGGCAAAGGCTTTATCCCTCTCCCTCACAGTCGAACCGGGAGGTGCGGCATCGATCGCATAGATTTTAATGCGATGATAGCGGCAAAAATCGAAGAGAGGTTTGAAATTATCCCACAGGTCATAGACCCAGTGTTCCTGAAGCTGAATCCTGTTTAAAAAAGTCTTCTCGCTTATTTTGCTGGACATGAATTTGTCGAGCGTGGCCTGATGCTTTGCGTGTATGAGCTCGAGCCCGACACTGAAACATTCGGTTACTTTGACGGTCTCCTTGATGATGCGGAGAAAAGATCTCTGTGACTGATTGCAGGTATGATAATCTCCAACATAGATGATGTCCGACTTTAAAACAGCCTTCACCATCTTATCGATTGTAGTCAGAGAGCTGTAATCGGAGACACTTTTTCTGTAGGCACGCTCGTAAGAATCGAATCCGGGTTCTTTGTACAGGATCGAACTATCGATGATCCTCTTATTTCGCCGAAAGAGCTGTTTTTGAATCTCAAGCAGCTCTTTTCTTGGGGATACAGCCATTTAATTCACCTCTTCGTTATTTCAAATTCCGGAAATTTTAAACTCAAACCCGCAGAGAATAACACATTATTGACATCCCTTCCTACATTAAAATTAAAATTGCCGATAAACTCATAACCGAGCTTGGTTTTAAAATCGAGCCTTTTGGAAATTGGAAATTCCAAACCGCTTACAATTCGGAATCGATACTCCTTAGGACCATCTACATCCTTCACAATTCTATCGCCACCTCCCGTAACAGGATCAGTTTCGGTGCGAAATAGCGATGAATCGAAGCGCTCAAATGCAATTTCAAGATCTGTGAGCATCTTCATCGTCGGCCACCAATAAAGCTTTGCGTAGATGCCGTCAGCAGTCGGACCGAGAGCATCACCTATCACACGACGATTCAAGGTGTAACCGCTCGTCCAGTTCCCATGTCGATAAGCGACAGGGGGAATGTGGTGATATTCGAGCCTTAAGCCTAAATCTCCCCTTCTGTTCAAAGAGGGAAAATAAATCCCTGTTACAAATGCAACCTGCCTCAAAAAATTATCCGGCAGTCTGAATGCCCTGACGATTGAATCCTCAATCATCATATCATAATAAATTTGAGCCCCGCGCAAAGGGGGAATAGTCACTCTCAAATCGAAAAAACCGAATTCATGATTGCTGATATCTGTTGCTCCGATGTTATTTCCACCCCATTTTTGAAATGGAAACATCTCTGTTATAGGCTCCCACCATTTGAGTTTTGGCGCTCCCTCGCCACCGGTGATGATCGTCTCGCTCAAACCAAACTCGATCAGCTTATACGGCTTCCAGCTCCACTTCAAACCGTAAAAATACGGGTACTTTCTCGTATTTTCGGGGCCTAAATTTGATACAAAAAGGGTCCACTTCATGTGTCCGATCCAGGGAATCTTCAGTGGATGGGGGTTTTCCAGCTTGATCATGTCGAGAGGTCTCGCGTTCGTCGAAATCATCAGGCCGCCAAATTCCGACTGCCCCCACATGAGATTATCCCGTCCCACTTCTAGCCGTATATTCTTCCAACCTGTCGCGCCATAGAGCCTATGCACATGGAATTTTCCCTCAAGCCCCTCCCCTGTACCACGCGGAAATATCGCTTCAAAACGATCTTCAGCCTCTATAATAAAATAAGGCGTTATGCGCATCTCATGCTCGAAGCCAAACCAGTTCACGGCTCCATATGGATATGGACTGTTCTCCTGATAGTTTGAAAATGAGGCGATATACGCATCGATGCTCCCCTGACCGTTTACTCCCGGAACGTTTCTCGGCTCCTCTGTATCGATCATGAAATTAATTGAGACTTTTTTCAGGGGATTGAATGAAAAGAGAGGATAATTTTTATCGAGTTCTTCTTTTAACTCCCGCTTTGCATATGCAAAAAGCTTATCGAGATAATCGCGTTCGGCGCAGTCATCGATATATTTATCGAATTCACTTTTAATGCTGCAATATTCCTTCGCTTCAAATTTTTCAAAGGCGATCCGAACAATCCTTGCAGCCTCATCCCTCGTATAAGGGCGCTGACCATAAATCACATCATCGATGAGCCCCTTGCTGACAAAGAGATCGATTATTCTATATATCTGACTCGAAGGTGGAAGTGTTGCAGAGACCTGAGCCAGCGAGATGGAGGGAATTAGCGCAATCAAAAAAAACAGACAGAGAATCCTTCTCACTGAACGCCCTCCCTCTTTTTGGATTTAAAGTAGATGATGATCGATGGAAGAAGCATGAGCGCCCCGATGAGGCAAGCGACCTCCCCTATCACAGCCGCCGTTCCAAAAGTTGAGAGTGCTTTATTGTTGGCGAATGTCAAAACCGAATAGCCGATTATCGTCGTCGCGGAACAGAGCGCGACCGCACCACCGGTGTGACGCATCGCAAAACCCATTCTCCCCTTTTCCAACCCCTCCTCCTTGAGACGCACAGCGATATTGAGCGCGTAATCGACACCTACGCCAAATGTCAGCGGAAGCACTATGAAGTTGAAAAAATTGATCTTGATTCCAAACCACGCAGCAACCCCCATCATCGATATGACCGACCATGAGAGAACACCGATGATGAGCAGGGAGATCTTCATGCGACGCAGCGTCAGAGCTACAAAGAGCACAACGCCAATGAAAGAGACAATTGTTAAATATGGAGCCTGATCTTTGATGATGCTTATCAGATCCGAATAGATCACAGACGCGCTCGCTGAACTCACAACTTTACCATCATCGAGTGTTATTTCCCTTATCGTGTCCGCATATCGCGAGAGGTTTCGTCCGTCGGAGAGAAGCATGCCGGGTCTTGGGTTGATAAATACGACAGCCCCTCGCCTGCCATCCAGATCTTCAAAATGACGGGAGAGCTCCTCCGGAAGATCGTCTATCGTGAGGGCTCGTCCCAGTATCGATGATTTAATTTTGTTAAGTTTGTTTTTAACGGGTGACTTTACAAAGCGCATCCACTTTCCGTTGAACAACCGACTCATCTTCTTCATCACCTTGAGTCTCTCGTCCTGATCTTTAGGGAGGATGTCGGCGATTGAATAACAGCTTCCTACACGTCTCTCCCCTTCGGGAAAAGCATCATTCTGCCTCATAACTGCTTCGCAGACCCTCTTACCCTCTTCGACTGAATCGACGAGTACCGCAGCAGGTGTCATCGAATTATTGAAGAGTTTGCTAACCCTCTTCTCAAGCGCCTCCGTGCCTGATGAGACGCTCACCTGATTTCTCATCTTCGTAAAGTCGTACTCTATAGCATTCGGTATGAAACGATAGATGATAACACCTGTCGTAATTACAGCTATCAACGCTGTAACCATCACAAGTTTGGGCGAACGGGAGACAAAACCAAGAAGAGCTTCTAAAAATAAGCTTGGCCGCAAACTACCAGGTTTAGGCCTCACCAGAAGCCTCATCTTCTCACTGATGATAGTGATGACGGGCAGGACAAAAATCGTGGCGAGCCAGCAGAACATCACACCTACTGCACCTATAAATCCAAACTGGGAAAGCCCCCTGATGCCAGCCAAAAGAAGCACTGCAAATGATATGGCGGTCGTGAGCGCCGCAAGAAATGTCGGTTTTAATGTGGATGTTATCGCGATAGACATCGCAAGGAGCGGCTCCTTGCCACTCTTTCTCTCCTCGAGGTACCGGCCAAATTGTATGATGCCGTAGTTGACGCCGGTGCCGACGATAATAGAACCTAAAAACGCCGTCTGGGCATTGAGATAGCCGATCGACAATGCCGTCAGGGCAAATGTGCACGCAATGCCAAAGAGAAGCGTAGTGCCGAGCAGAAAGATCACCCTGAGGCGTAAAAAATAAATCACGATTGCCGCGGCGACAAGAGCAATACAAAGAAACGCAGTCGAAAAGATGTCCTTTCTTAGAGTATCGTATTCCTCCACCGTGCTCTTAACATTGCCACAGGTGCCGACTTTCATGAAGGGACTATAGGAGGCCGGATTCAATTCATGTATTTTACTTTCGACAAGTGTGACGAGCTCTCTCGATGAATCGACCGTCATAGTTGAACCATAAGGGCGGATGAGCATGATGAGCATTCTTCCCCACTCGCCTCCATAATAGCCATCGACGATCGAAAGGGGTGCGGACTTATTTTTTTCGTTCCTCTCTCTGATGTCATCCACATCGAACCCGATCTCGTCCTGATCCATAAGATCAAAAAATAGCGGCGTGCTTTTGACCTTTTCATACTCCACCCTCTGCTTCAATCTTGCGTAGAGTTCATCGAGATCTTTTTTATCGATATAGTAAAGAAAATGCTTCTCATAAAAATCTGAAATTTTGTCGGCTTTATAATCTATGTAACGGATTTTATCTGGAGGAAGCTCAGAGAGTTTTGAAGCAAGCGCATCCATGAACCTCTTGTTCGCCTCAACATCGGGGCTTTCAGCCGCAACTAAAAGAGTTCCTACGCCCCCCATTCGATCGAGAAGCCTATTCAATTCGACTACGCTTTTGGAATTTTCGGGCAACAATTCTTTGAGATCGCTTTTTAAACTTAAACGTGATGCAAAAAAAATTGAAACCGCTAGAATAGAGATCAGGATCACCAGAGATAAAATTTCGCGTCTCTGGGCAAAATGCAGATACCTGATAACTAGTGATGAAAAGAATTCCATTTTTGGTTAAAAGGGAATGAAACTTTAAGGTATCCCCCTGACCTTATTAAGAGGGCAACCACCCCAAGCCATGCGGCGGGGCAGGGGGTTGCCCCTACATCTATAAACTCAAGCCATACATATTGCGTAATCTGGTCCAAAGTCCAAGCATGACGCCGGCAAAAAGGGCGCCAAAGAGTGCAACCAGCCATCCGGCAAAGATATCTATCACCCAGTGATGCCTCAGATAAATCGTTGAAAACCAGAGGCTGACAACTAGCGGAATATACGACCACCAGATAAGGCTATACAATCGCGATATATTTCTGAATTTGTATGCGTAAATCAGAGCAACCGACGAAATGCCGACATGAAGGCTGGGAAAGGCGCCACCTTTGATAACAGAGAGCCCATCCCAGGCCCCCTGCAACCGATCGAAAAGAAAGAGACCTGTCAGTTTCACAGGAGAGGTGTAAAGGTCTGTGATAAAATAGCGCGGCGGATTCGCGGGAAGAAAAACATAACATAAGAAGCCTGCCAGAAATACAAACGTGAGACAGAGTGACATCTGTCTTAATTCAAGCCTTCTATCCTGGACTGAAAGAAAGAACATCAAAAAGAGCGGAAGAAAGAAATAGAGGGCGTAGGAGAAGGCCATGACATCCGTAAAAAGCGGATTGAAAAGCTTCTGCACCCATATGGTCGGTTCGACGCCGAAAAGCATAACATCCCATTTGTACAAAGCCGGCGCGATATCGTGTGCCATCACATGGCCGGCAACGTCGTGCAGATTCTCGTAGATGAATGAGATAAGCAAAAATGGGAGCCAGTCGCGCAAGATTATATGAGCATTCTTAGAGGCGTGAGCGTAGTCCTTTATGAACTTTGTTATCAACACCGCGGCCATCATGCCCAGAGGAAGCCCGACTGATGCCTGAAACCACCTGATGTGCCCATTGAATTTTTCTACGGCAAAGACAAGGAGGATGGTCATGAATATCAGGCTTGTAAGGTCTCCCCCCATCACGGTTATCAAATATAACGCCCTGTTAAAAGAGCGCCTGCTCACCCCCGACACCAGGGACAAAACACCAATGTTTTCTTTGCCTTGCATGGGGGAGGATGCTATACAGTTGGCCTTAATATGACAA
>JBDRGF010000021.1:0-23212 GCA_043818055.1 Pseudomonadota bacterium
GGTATCGTGCTCAGAAAGAGCATGTCGAATTCAAATGGTTTCTTTTCGCCGTCGATCACCTTGTCGAGGATGCCGTTTCCATCCGTATCCTTCCAGCCATCCTGAGCCAAGAGCTCAGCTGCCTTTGCGAGGTCAAATGGATATGGCGTGATGCTCGAATCGTACTCCGGTTGCCATGGCATGATATCGACGGTCGTGACCCCGCCTAAATTCATGAGCACATTTTTGAGTATGCCCTCCCTGTCGAAGGCGTGAGTCATAGCCTGTCTGACGAGCTTGCTTTTGAAAATCGGTTTCGCTGCGTTCCACGCGATATAATAGTAAACGGTTCTTGGATATGTCTGATAGTTGAGTTCTCCTTTTTTGAATGGGCTGTCCTGATTTTCACCGATGATATCCTCTCTGTAAACCGTCTCTTCCAAAAGCTCTATGAGATCGACTTCACCAGATTGCAGTTTCAGATATTGGGATTGCATGTCGGGAGTTATCATATAAGTTACCCTTTTTGAGGGTGGTTTTGGGTTTAGGTTGTAATCTTCATTTCTTTCGAAGACTACCTTCACGCCGCTCACATGCTCGGCAAATCTGTATGGCCCGCATCCGATCATGCGATCATTGTACCAGTGGGAGTTGAATTTGAGACCGAGCGTCTCATCTGGAAAACGTGTACCATCCTCATCATAAGCATATAAAAACTCCGGCAGGATGTTGAATTCCTCAAATGTGTTGGCTTTGGAGATATATAGTGGCTCGATCCATTCGAACTTCACCGTGTAGTCATCGATGACCTCGACATTTTTGAGTTTTTCAAACATCTGGCGCGTGGGACCTACTTCGGCCTGAGTATTCATGATCATGTCGTATGTAAATTTCACATCATGGGCCGTGACATAGTGATCCCCCTTGAGCCATTCATAACGGGGATTCATAAAATCAACCGCAGGGGCGTGCCATTTCACGCCGGGCTTTAAGTAGATGATAAAATCCTTGTCATCGACTAGCTCAACCCTCTCTGCGAGCTCTCTCACCCATGTGTTAGCGTCGTTCCATTTTCGTCTTGCGAAGTTGCACATGACGTAGTTTGCGTAGCGGGATCTCACATAGGAGCTATTTTCCACGAGGACGTTGTACCCCTTCTCCTCTGAATCAGCGGCTACGAATAGTTCGTTATCGAAATTGGCATCTGGACTTAGCTCGAAAAAATTTCCACCGACTGTGATATCGGCAAGCTCCGGATGGAGATATTTTTTCTGTTTTTCCTCTGTGGAAGTTGTGTTTTGAGGTGTTTCAGAAGGAATTACAATCTGCGAACTCAAAATCCTGCCGGTAAGCATCTTTTCGATCTTTGATTCGAGGTTTATAACCCGTTTTTCATAGTTGTTGGTCTGATACATGATTGCCGCTAGCATAAAGAGGACGCACACGGTTATAACGGTTTTAATGATCATCCAGAGATACTGTGACTGCTTCATATTGGGACTCCTTCTTAAGAAACAAGACCGCCTTTTATTATGGATATTCGCGGCTATTGCAAGTAAAAGTTGGGTTTGGGGAGGGGGCTAAAAAAGGCAAAGCATATTCAATAACAATTCCCTCTCCCATGATGAGGCTGTTGCCGAACTAAAATGTAGGGGTAACCCCCCGTGGTTGCCCTCTTATAAGGGCAGGCACTTTCGGCCTGCCCCTACAAAAACTCAAAAAACGGACTTCGGCAACAGCCTCGGTAAGGAGTAGAATTTTTAGATTCTACCTCAACTTATTGATAAGTTACCAACAAGATTGTTAACGTGCTGTAAAAACAAAGAAAAATCACTCTACCGTTATTTACCCTTTTTTATCCCCTCATATCAGATTCGCGAATATTCGCGAATATTCGCGAATAAATATTGACAATATTGATGATCGATCATATTCTACATTCATTATGATCGATAAAAAGAGGCTTATTAAGGCTATTGCAGAGGGAGAGGGGCTTTTTCAGGAGTTTAAAATCTCGCTGGAAAAAGTGGATCGCACGATGGTGGCCTTCGCTAATACAAAAGGAGGTGTTATCTTTCTTGGAGTGGATGATCTGGGTGATATTAGATCTTTCAATTTGTCTAATCGGATGAAGGCTCAGATTCAGGATATAGCGAAGAATATAGATCCTCCTCTTGAAGTCAGTTGCATAGATTTGAAAAAGGCTGCAGCAATTATAGTCAATGAGGGAGAGAATAAACCTTATAAGTGTTCAGATGGTTTTTTTATCAGAGTGGGTGCGACGAATCAGAAACTTTCCAGAGATCAAATTCTGGACATAGCGGTTCAGTTTAATAGCGTACGTTTCGAGTCGTTGCAGGATTTGCGATTTGAATATCCCCGGGATTTTTCTGAAGTTGCATTTCGTGATTTTGTTGATCGTTCAAATTTGGAGCATGCTTACAAAACAATGGGATTGGAGGATTTTCTAATATCATTAAGCGTTTGTGAGAGACAAGGCGGAAGACTGATTTTCAATAATGCAGGAATTCTCTTCTTTGCCAAAAATCCTCAACAGTTTATGCCGCAGGCAAAACTCAATTACACGCGATATCAGGGGGTGAGCAAGACTCACATTGTTGATCGCATGGTTTATTCAGGCACGCTTTCCGATCAACTTGACAAGGTTTATAAGAAGCTTCTTTTTGATATTCCTGTTGGTTATAAACTTGCAGATCAGGAAACAAGACAGGAGTTTCCTGCTTATCCATTGAGGGCTCTTGAAGAGGCTATTATCAATGCATTGATTCACAGGGATTATTATGAAAGTGGCGCCGAGATTATGATCGATTATTTTTCAGACCGAATCGAAGTATCAAACCCCGGGTCTCTGATGGGTAGCTTAACTTTAGATAAACTCGGGAACAAATCCTTAAGGCGAAATCCCATAATTGCCGAATTGATGTACAGATTGGAAAAGGGAGAAAAACTCGGTTCTGGCATTGCAAGGATGAGGGCATTGATGAATGAGTGGAAGTTGCTTCCCCCGAATTTTGAATTGGATGAGAAATTTTTTTCTGTAATATTTGTTGGGCCAAAACATAAAATTTCAGAAGAGAAGGTGTTGATGTTATCCCCAAGATTAAAAGAGTTTCTTGAAAAACAAAATCAGGTATCAGAACCCTTTACAACACTTACGTATGCCTCACTGCTTAACGTATCCCAGCGCACTGCTCAGAAAGACCTGGAAATCCTAATTCAAAAAAAAATAGTAAAAAAAGAGGGCAAAGGAAAAGGAACTCATTATCGGTTTACATCTGGATAAAGCATTTGGTTGTCATTCGAGAGTTTTGATCAAAACAGTAAGAGACAATCCACCAAATACGATTGGTCAATATTCCTCATCTTTTCAGTAGATGGAAATAAATATGGCGTGAGGATGAGGTTGGATAACTGATTTGAATTAAAGGGTTTTTCTGCGATATTTTTATCCATAATCAGTCTAAAATCAGTCTGGTGATTAGTCTAATAATCGGTCTAATTATACCACCCTTATTCACTGTTTTGCTTAATTCTTAATCCTTACAACTTAATTCTGATTTTATGCACAACTTTTCGATTTTGCAGCCGATAAGTAAATCAGTGTTTAAGTGTAGAAGTGTTTAAGTTTTTGACGCGTTGTGTATGGCAAAAAGTGTTGAAGTGTAGGAGTGCAGAAGTGTTTGAGTTATTGATAACCGTGTCTTTTTCTTAACTTCTATACTTAAACACTGAGAAACATAATTATGAAAAAGCTTCTTTTAACATCACTTGTATTGCTAATCAGCGCATCCTGCTCTTCAAGCAGTCAGTTCTCGGGCTGGCAGGATGTTGTCTTTGATGCTACGCCTGTGGGACAGGCAGCCAAGCAGACCTTTACGGTTGGTGAGATCGACCCTTCAACTGAAAGACATATACTCGGTATCGATTTTGATAAATCCAGTAATTCAGCCGGGCATTTTCGTCTTGAAAATGTGATGGTGGGAAATAAGCTTGTCAATAAACGCGATATTGTCATCCCTCCGGGGAGCGCTCTGTCGATGACCGTTACCTATTCTCCGCTCGATCTTTTGACGACAAAGGCCTCATATGGCGGTTGGACGACGGGAAGGGAGGAGCGCTGGGAACCGGTTAATCCCGACGAGTTGGAGCAGAAACAGAAAAAGGATGAACTCTCCGCGATTCACCGATCCCTCGTCTATACACTCTATGATGTGAAGGGGGAGGGGATACTGACAGTGCAACTGATAGGTAAGGCTATTCCCGGCCTCAATGGTGAAGTATCAATTCCCAGAGCCGGTGGGCCTTGCACGCCGGGTGGCGGGACCGCCTGTTACACAGGTGGCTTTGCCGTCGATCTTCCTGAACTCGCTCCGGGTGGGCCTAAGGATATGGAGCTTGTTGGTCCAATCAGATTTGCTATCTCAGGCAACGATGTAGAGATGAGGGGAGATGATTTTGCTCCGGCTCTCATGCACTTAAGCTCGGCTGACAACCCCCAGCTTCCGGGCGGTCTGGTGTTGACACTTATCGTAAGCGGGGCGGAAGGAAAGGTTTTCAAAGGGACATTCGACGGTGCGAGACTGACGCTCAAGGATGTCGTTTTCAGGGTTCGTGTTGTATTGGATACACTCAAAGCGGAGGATCTGCAGACCGGTGTGGCTGCCTCCGTCGATTTTGAAGTCCCTAATCTCGAGATCAAGACAACCGAGCCTCTGACTCAGGGTAATATAACTCTTCATATGGAGACCACTCTGCCTCCATCACCATCCGGCAATCCAATCTTCGATCAGTTCCTTTCAAACGCCAAGATCATCCTGATCATGAAGGGCGAGTTGGCGATGTAAAGGCAGTATGTGGTATGTAGCATGTGGCATGTGGTGGAAAACCAACAACAACCGTGCCCTTCACCCTTTCAGCTCGATGCTGATCCGCCTCTGGTGGAGATGGGGGGCCATGTCGAATGACGTGGCGTAGGGCGGATGGAGGTGAATTTTTTGTACTACATGCCACATGCTCAGCACTACATGCTGCCGTATAAAAATTGCCAAAAACATCGAAGGATGCTAGATATCTCCGATAAAGTTTTAGGGGGATAAATGTTCAGGGGGTATTTCACAAAAGTATTTTCTATTATTTTACTTATAGGCTTTGTTATGAGTTGTAATTCAACCTCTGAACAAAAAACCACTTCTAAGGACGCTTTTCCTCCGAAAAACTCCTTTATAATGATAAAAGATAATAATGTTAAAACTCCGGTTTCAAACACGGTGCTTTCTCTTACAGCAGAAGATGATGTCGCTGTTGTGGTGTATTACATCTCTGAAGATTCTCAAGTACCCAGGTCAGATGACGCAAGATGGGTTAAACTATCGCAGCCGGCAAAAGAGCTGAAGCTGAAAGCGGTCCCATTCACGCTTTCCAAGGGAAACGGCATCAAGAATCTGTATGTCTGGTTCATGGATGAGGCGGGAAACATTTCTGCACCTGCAACAGCGACGACAGAATTCACTGAGTCGGAGGCGATAAAAGCATTTGCGCCCGCTAATGCATCGATGGATGTCGATTATACACCTGAGATCTCTGTAGAGTTCAAAGTTCCGATGGATCCGGCTACGATCAATGATACAGCTTTTAAATTAGGGCGCTTTTATGCGTGGAGTGAAACACCCGTTCAGGGGAACGTGAAGTTTGATGAGAAACTCAATAAAGTGTTGTTTGTTCCAGCTGCTCGATTACAACCCGGTCTTTACGGTGTTACCCTCTCAAAAGATGTGATGACTCTTGCTGGAAATAGACTCGTCGGAGATGTGAATTGGGTCTTTATTACGAAGGTGCCGGTTAAGGCTCCTCTTTTTGCACCAGCGCCCGGTCCTTATGAATCCCCGACTGTAACGGTATCCATCACTTCGCCTGAAAATCTCGATATTTATTTTACAACTGATGGAACTGAACCGACACCTTTGACAGGTACGAAATATAACGTTCCGATCATTATAGATAGGGGCTATGGTTTTAAGGCTATCGCTGCTTTATCGGAACAATCCTTTAGCCCAGTATCCCCAGCAGATTACGATATCCTCTGGTGGTCATTTGTTCCGGGTGGGATGACTGGAGCTATCTTCGATATCGTAGCTGGAAACAATACAGATCTATATGTTGGAGGATATTTTAAGAACGCGAATGTTGGAGATGGCACAACAGAGTCGGTGAACAATATAGCAAAGTGGAATGCCGCGTCACGTCGGTGGCAGGATCTCGATACCGGGGCTAGTGCAGCGGTGAGGGCACTCTTATTTGATGGTAAAAAACAGGTGCTCTATGCCGGTGGGGACTTTCTAAAAATCGGCCATATAGCTGTTGACCATATTGCAAGATGGGACGGTACAACTTGGAATAAGCTCGCAACAACAGCCATGCAAAAGGATGGTGTAGATGGGACAGTCTTTGCTCTTGCTATGGATAATAGCAATCATCTTTACGTCGGTGGTTTTTTTAATAATGCAGGTGGAAAACCTGCCGAGAATATTGCGATGTGGGATGGTCTGCAGTGGTCAGCGTTGGGGCAGGGAGTGAATGGAAAGGTGCACGATATAGCGATAGACTCAAAAGGGATGGTCTATGCGGTAGGGGAATTCAAATTGGCAGGTGGAAAGGGTGCAGATTTAATAGCTCAATGGAATCCGGATACCAAACAATGGAGCTCCCTCCCCGGACTTATCAATCTGAACAACGGATGTGCATTAGCCATCGATAAAAATGACACCCTCTATGTCGGCTTGTGCGATCTTCCCATTTCTTCAAGCGGGAAGAAGGGTGTGGCGAAATGGGATGGAAATAGCTGGAACATGGTTGGAAATGAATTCAACGCATCAGTGTACGGTCTGAAGATTATCAATGATGAACTCTATGCTGGAAGCCGCTTTTCCAAGGCGGGGGATTATGCTACCAGGAGCATTGAAAAGTGGGATGGACATAAGTGGGTCGGGGTCGGCATCAATCGCAGTGTATTTAGCATACAAGGATCCAAACTGACAGTCCTAGGTCAACCTTCTCAGATGACACTCGAATCACTTCAGGGCAATGTCAGCGCAATCGCCTCCGATGCCTTAGGCTCGATCTACATCGTTGGAGATTTCAGTCAGCTTGGCAATTACCCTGTTATCAAATGGGGGTTGGTGGAGTAGGGAGAAATAACATTTGAGAAACTATATTTTAAGAAGGTTGATCTTGATGATCCCGACATTCATCGGGATAACCTTCGTTACATTTTTTATCACTCAGATCGTGCCGGGAGGTCCGATCGAGCAGATGCTCAATCGCCCGATGTCCTCCTTTGGCGAAGCGGGGACATCTGCGACCGACAGGAACATCAGCGTCAATCAGCTCACTGAAGAGGATATGGCGACTTTGCGCGAGTTCTATGGCTATGACAAACCGATCATCATTCGCTATCTCAAATGGCTCAACAATGTCGCGCACCTGAATTTCGGGGATTCGTATCGCTACTTTACGCCCGTGATGGAGATCATAGCGAGCAAGCTCCCCGTCTCGATTTTCTATGGCCTTATATCAACGATCCTCGTCTATGCCGTCTGCATTCCGCTGGGGCTTGTCAAAGCTATAAAACATCGGAGTATGATGGATAATGCCTCGAGCATCGCGATATTCGCAGGATACGCAATACCTCCATTCGCGCTCGGCATGTTTTTGCTGACCGTTTTTGCCACCAAGTACAGCTTCTTTCCCCTTGGAGGGTTTGTAAGTGACAATTTTTCGGATCTCTCATTTTTAGAACAGCTCTCTGATTTGTTTCGCCATGCCATCCTACCCCTCATCTGCTACATGATCGGGTCATTCGCCTTCATGACGATGCTGATGAAGAACAGCGTAATAGAAAATATGAGTTCCGACTATGTGAAGACGGCACTCGCTAAAGGAGTGACATATAAACGAGCGATCTTCTCTCACGCATTCAGAAACTCGCTGATCCCGATAGCGACGAGCTTTGGAAATGTGATAAGCCTCTTCATAGCGGGTTCGTTTTTGATCGAGATGATATTCAACATAGATGGCATGGGATATCTGGGATACACTTCGATAGTCGAACGCGATTATCCCATAGTGCTCGGCATCCTCGTGATAGCGAGCATGTTGAAATTAGTTGGCAACCTCCTCTCGGATATGTGTGTAGCATTCGTAGATCCGAGGGTCAGGTTTAAGTGAAAAGAAAAGGCGCATGTGGCATGTAGCATGTGGCATGTAGTAAAACCTCAACCACCAAGCCCTTCCCCTGGAGGGGGGAAGGTGCCTGTAGGGCGGAAGGGGGTGAGGTTTTTACCACATGCTACATGCTGTATTATATTATGATTTTATTTTCTCCCATAACGCAAAAGCGCATCAAGCGATTTAAGAGCATCAAGCGGGGATATTACTCGCTGATCATCCTTGTCGTTGCGATCTTTTTCTCGCTCTTTGCGGAACTCATCATGAACAATCGTGCGCTCGTCGTACATTTTGCCGATCATTATTATTTTCCGGTATTCAAATATTATACTGCTTCCACTTTTGGAATGGAAGGGGAGGGAGAGGCCGACTATCGTGAATTGAAAAGGGTGTTGAAGGCGGAGGATAATGAAAATTACGTCGTCATGCCGCTCATTCCCTACGGCCCATACGAGAGCGATTTTGCGATGGAGGGAAACCCGCCATATCCGCCATCGAGAGAGCACCTTCTGGGTACGGATGACAGGGGGCGCGACGTTCTCGTTCGCCTCTTCTACGGTTTTAGAATAGCCATCCTCTTTTCGCTGATCCTCAACATAGCGGCGGTTACCATCGGCACGTTCATAGGCTCGTTCATGGGATATTTTGGAGGGCGCTTCGACATCTATTCACAGCGTATAATCGAGGTCTGGTCAACGGTCCCGATGCTATATCTCGTCATCATCCTTGCTTCTATCTTCAGACCGAGCTTCTGGCTCCTTCTGATCATACTGCTCTTATTTCAGTGGATCACTATCACATATTATATGCGTACCGAGATGTATCGGGAGAAGTCTAAGGATTACGCCTTTTCGGCCAGGGCCTCCGGGGCCTCACATATGAGGATTGTCTTCAAGCATCTGCTTCCTAACTCCCTCACCCCGCTCATAACATTCTTCCCATTTTTTATTGTGGCAGGGATCAGCATGCTGACCTCGCTCGACTTTCTTGGATATGGACTGCCTGTGCCGACGCCAAGCTGGGGAGAGCTGATGAATCAGGCGCTGTTGCATTTAGATAAACTGTGGCTCAGCATATCGCCATTCGCGGCGATTGCGATAACTTTAGTTTTGATAACCTTTGTAGGCGAGGCGCTAAGAGAGGCCTTCGATCCGAAGGAGTATTCGAAGTATGTGTGAGATTAGCGGATAGCGTTTAGCGTAGAGCGGATAGTTTGAAGACTATACGCTATCCGCTAACTAGAGGTATGATGATTAAGAAAATAGTATTCATAATTTTTATGTTGGTGACGGCAAATGCACACGCCCTTGATCTCTCCAAAATCAAGTGGGAGACGAACAATCATGAGCCCCTCATCGGTTCGAGCAAGGCTGTGGTTGGTGGGATCTTCAGGGATCAGCTCTCCAGCTTTCCGCTGACATTTCGCCTCTTCGGTCCCAATTCCGCGGATCAGTTCGCAAACTGGAGCCGCAAGTTCTGCATCAATTTCCAACTCACTGACATCCATCCGAACACGCTCAAAATCATTCCTATGCTCGCAACGCACTGGGCTGTGATGCCCGACCAGAAAACGATCTATTATAAACTCGATCCCGATGTGAAGTGGAATGACGGGGTGCCTGTCACAGCTGATGATTATGTATTTGCCTTTGAGATGTTGAAGTCAAAATTTATAATTGCTCCATATACCACCAAGTATATCGAAGATCGTTTCGAAACGGTAGAGAAGATCGATGACTATACGATCAAAATTGTCGGTAAGAGGCCGAGTTGGCGGGCGCTGTATGAGTATAATTTTCCACCGCTTCCACGTCACGCGACTAAACTCGACGAGACCTGGGTCAAGAGGACGAACTGGGAAAGTCCTGTGTGTGTCGGTTCTCACATGATCAGCGATTATAAGCTTGGAAAGTCGGTGACGTTCGAGAGGGTAAAAAATTGGTGGGGGGATAAGAAGAGATACCTCAAAGGGAGATTTAATTTTAACAAGATAATTATCAAAGTTGTGAGAAACAGAGAACTGGGATTTCAGCTCTTCAAAAAGGGGGAGCTATCTGTTTATACTGTAGCGCTGGCTTCAGGATGGGTCAACGATACCGATTTCGAGGCCGTGAAAAAGGGCTGGGTGGTTAAGAAAAAATTCTATAATAGGACACCTAACGGAATGTACGGTATCTTCATGAACCTAACAGTTCCGCTTTTCCAGAACAAGAATATCAGAAAGGCCTTTCAACACCTCTTCGATTTCGAAACGTATAATGAAAAGCTGATGTATGGCGCCTATAAGCGCAAAGTCTCGATATCGACAGGCACCATCTTCGCGAATCCAAATTTAAAGCCCTATGAATTTAGCATCGAGAAGGCGTTGGAGTATCTGAAAAAAGCAGGTTTTGTGAAGAGGGGGGATGACGGCATCCTCGTGAAGGATGGGCAGAGGCTCTCCGTCACACTCACATATAGCAGCCCGAGCTTTGAAAAACTCCTTTCCGTAATGAGGGAGGATTTCAAAAAGGCGGGCGTCGAATTGGATTTAAAGCGTCTTGATGGCGCGACGGCATATAAGTACGGGATGGAGAGAAATTATCAGATGATAATCACTATTCGTACAGCAGGATTGCATCCCTCCCCATTGCAGTTTTTTCATTCAAAGTTTGCTGGCATGACAAAAACTAATAATATAACGGCCTATGCAAATCCTGTAGCAGACAAGTTGATCGATACGTATGAATATGATCTCAATGCCAATAAGCGCTTACAGGCGATGTATAAGCTCGACGCGCTCATTAACGATGAGGCATTCATCATACCATTCTGGTATGCTAATTATTATCGCGTCCTCTATTGGAACGAGTTTGGCCTTCCTGATTATTTCGATACTATCTCATCGACCGGCTTTAACGAGTTTGATACGATCTGGTTCGATGAAGAAAAATATAAAAAACTCAAAGAGGCGATGAAGGAGGATAAGAGTATCTCCCTCGAACCTGTTGAAGATGACCCGCATGGGGTGAAGTAATTACGTGAAGCGTCCACCCGTGAAGCGTGAAGCGTTTGCGGAAGGATAAGAACGTGAAACGTCGTTCGTGAAGTGCTTTTTACGCTTTACGCTTCACGTTTCACGACCAACGGTTTTTTTATGAATGATCTTATAACCATAAATGATCTCACAGTCCGGTTTGCGGTTGAAGGGCAATTCTTCACTGCTGTTGACTCTGTTGCGCTATCGATTCCGAATGCGAAGACGGTGGGGCTCATCGGCGAGTCCGGGTGCGGAAAATCTGTCACAGCACTCTCTATATTGAGGCTCATTCCGAATCCGCCGGGGGAAATATCTAAAGGTCAGATTATTTTCGGAGAAGATGACCTTCTTAAATGCTCCATTGAAAAGCTTCATAAGATAAGGGGACGTGAGATCTCGATGATATTTCAGGAACCGATGACCTCTCTCAATCCTGTCTATACGGTGGGAAAACAGATCAAAGAGGTTTACGATCTGCATTTTGATTTTTCAAATGAGGAGAAGCTTGAGCGCGCGGTCAGGATGCTTGACCTGGTCGGCATCCCCGATCCTCTGCGTCACCTCAAGGCCTATCCTCACGAGCTCTCCGGCGGCATGAGGCAGCGCGTGATGATCGCTATGGCTCTCGCCTGTTCTCCTAAACTGCTAATCGCCGATGAGCCGACGACCGCCTTGGATGTGACGATTCAGGCGCAGGTGCTCGATTTGATAAACAGGATTAAGGATGAGTTCAACATGTCCGTGTTATTCATCACGCACGATCTGGGGATCGTGGCGCAGATGTGCGATTATGTGAATGTCATGTACGCTGGAAGGATAGTAGAAAAGGCGGGCGTGATTGATCTTTATAAACACCCGATGCACCCATACACCAAAGGACTTTTGACATCGCTCCCCAAACGTGGACTCAAAAGAGGTGTGCGACTTCCGACGATACCCGGGATCGTTTCCGACATCGACAAACTCCCAAAAGGGTGTCGCTTTGCCGATAGGTGTTTCAAGGCTCAGGCGAAGTGTCGTTTGGAAGATCCTTTACTTGAGAGCGTTGAAGGAAACAGGGAGGTCGCCTGTTTTTATCCATTACAGGATTAAGAGATGAATGAAGCATTATTAAAAGTAGAGAATCTCAAGAAGCATTTTCCGATACGCGGTGGAATTTTAAACCGTTCGATCGGGAGCGTCTTCGCGGTCGATGGCGTTTCGTTCGAAGTTAAAAAAGGAACGACGCTTGGGCTCGTTGGAGAGTCCGGGTGTGGCAAATCGACTCTCGGCAGGACTCTCTTAAGACTCTATGAACCAACCGAAGGAAAAGCCTTTCTCGAAGGAAAGGATATATTTTCGCTCGATCGCCATTCGATGTTTGAGATCAGAAAAGATATTCAGATGATCTTTCAGGACCCCTATTCATCGCTCAACCCGAGGATGACTGTGGGCGACATTATAAGAGAGCCGCTCGATATATATAAAATTGGAAGCGCCACAGAACGAAGAGAGAGACTTTTATATCTCACCGATGTCGTCGGGATGAAGGAGGATATCTTAGGCCGATATCCGCACGAGTTTTCGGGCGGCCAGAGGCAGAGGATTGGGATCGCAAGGGCGCTTGCCCTTAATCCAAAGCTCATCGTCGCCGACGAGCCCATCTCAGCGCTCGATGTCTCAATCCGCTCGCAAATATTAAATCTCATAGCCGATCTTCAGGAGCGCTTCTCGCTCACATACATATTCATCTCGCACGATCTTTCAGTCGTCGAATACATCAGCGACACTATCGCAGTGATGTATCTCGGAAAGATCGTAGAAAAGGCTTCAAAGAGGGCGCTGTTCGATGATCCCAAACACCCTTACACGATCGCGCTAATGTCCGCAATACCAGAGCCCGATCCGACTGCAACGCGAAAGAGGATCATTTTAAAAGGGGATATCCCCTCGCAATCAAGCCCTCCAAAAGGTTGCCCTTTTCATACGAGATGCTATATGGCAACAGAGGAGTGTTCTAAAATAGTTCCAGAGTTGAAAAATTATGCCGGTGATAAAGAGGAAGAACACTTGGTGGCATGTGTAAAAGCAAAAAGCGCATGTGGCATGTGGTAAAACCTTGACAGCCAAGCCCTTCCCCCTTGACGGGGGAAGGTGGCCGTAAGGCCGGATGGGGGTGAGGTTTTTACTACATGCCACATGCTCGGTACCACATGCTGCCTTTAGGAGGATAAAATGTTAAAAATCGATTTTTCAAACTGCTATGATGATAAAATTGGAGAGGAGGGGATATCGAAGGAAGATGTGAATGCTATCTCCTCTGGGCTTAAAGATACTATCTCGCAGCTCAGTAAATGGAGGGAGTCGCAAGACGCCATCTTCTTTGACTATCCGGCGACTCCGGGATTATGCGAACCGTTCAAACAGGCCTCGCGTGATTATTTTTCAAAGTACGAAAATCTGGTCGTGCTCGGAATCGGTGGTTCGGCTCTCGGTTTAAGCTTTCTTGCAGGAGCACTGCTGCCGCCGTTCTATAACCAGTTTTCAAAGGGGATGAAGCTCTTCGTATGTGATAACGTCGATCCCGACAGCTTTTCGAAACTCATGAACAGCATCAATCTGAAAAAGACTTTATTCAATGTGATATCAAAATCGGGGGGCACCGTTGAGACGGCGAGCCAGTTCTTTCTCATCGCTGAAAGATTAAAGGCTGTTATGGGAGAGGATTGGAGAAAGAATCTAATTCTCACGACCGATCCCGAGAGGGGTTTGCTTCGGGCTTATGCATATAAATACGGTATCAGGGCGTTTGATATCCCTTCAAAACTGGGTGGGCGTTTTTCAGTTCTCTCTGCTGTCGGGTTATTGCCCGCTGCTATAATGGGAATCAATGTCGAGGGACTCATAAGGGGAGCGCTTACCGCAAGGGAGTATTGTGAGCTCGCATCTCTTGATGAGAATCCTGCTTTGCATCTGGCAGCGATTTCATATCTCATGGATGTAAAAAGGAAAAAAAATATTTCGATCATGCTCCCTTATGCCGATAGTCTAAAGCTCTTT
This sequence comes from Pseudomonadota bacterium, assembly GCA_043818055.1. Taxonomy (GTDB): domain Bacteria; phylum UBA10199; class UBA10199; order 2-02-FULL-44-16; family JBDRGF01; genus JBDRGF01. The sequence goes on from JBDRGF010000021.1 coordinate 14,282, forward strand.
GCAGATTGGTATGCCCAGCTCTGGGGGGAGAGCCTGGGCAAAGAGGGAAAGGGGACAACGCCGATGAAGGCGCTCGGTGCCACCGATCAGCATTCTCAATTGCAGCTCTATATGGAAGGCCCCAATGATAAGCTGATAACATTTATTACAGCAGAGAAATTCAGGGAGAAGACAGATAAGATAATTCCTCTCATGGAAGGTTTTGATTATCTTGTAGGCAAGGATCTAGGAGATCTCATAAATGCCGAAGCACTTGCAACATCGGGGGCTCTCACACAGGCCAAAAGGCCGAATATTACAATCAAACTCCCATCTCTGAGCTCTCAGTCGATAGGTGAACTAATATTTCTATACGAGACAGTTACAGCACTCACCGGCGCGCTCTACCAGATCAACCCCTTCGACCAACCCGGCGTCGAAATCGGTAAAAAACTGACGAAAGAGATTTTGTCTCAGTAGCTTAGATGGAATTTTCCAAAAAACTTTTAGCAATTTGGCGAAATTGTGCCTTCATAAATTTATATTGATGAGGATCGGCGAAGCTCTCATAATGCTGGCAGAAAGCCCATATACCGGCTTTTTCCATGAATCGCTTAACTTTTCTAAGTCCCGGATTCTCTTCTTCTAGATTCAAACCCCGCTCTTTTGCCTGATGGTAGAATTCAAAACGGGCGCTGTAACCCCATGCTTCTGAACGGATGTAATGTTGCATTAATTGTTTTGTAAGTTGGCTGACCGTCTCTCTTGTAATATGAAAAAAGTCTGAGAAATCAGCCGGAATAGCATAGTTTGCTATTGATGCCACAAGAGCAGAAACCAATTCTCTCATTTTATAACCCGGGCTGATGTATATTGTTGCTTCAGCCTCTGTTCCACCCAAGAATATTGCTTCAAATGCGGTTGAAATTACAGGCTGCATAAGCTTCTCCTGTGACATTCTGATTTTAATCTGGGATTGATCCAAGATGTCCAACAACCATGCCGCAAGCTTTGGTGCTAGATGTTGGAATAGACGACGTGCGGTTTCGATATCCTCTTCGCGGTTTACGGTCTTATTCATGAGCCGTTCAATTTCACGCAGCTCTTCCTGTGAAAGTCTTTGGTCGATTGATTCCTTTGTTAATAATCCCCAGTTATATTTTGCGTAGAACGTACCCTTTTCATCCAGCTCATTTTGTATCCATAAAGGTTTATCTCTCTGATTTGGTTTTTCCCATGTGTCGGATCGATGGATGTTGCTGGCGCCAGTTAAAAACTCTTTTGTCACTTTTTCAAAATGTTGACTCATTGTCATATGAAGTGCTGGAGATTGATAATTTTGGTATACATCTGCAATTCCGGCTAGCCCGCGCTGTTTGAATAAACCATATAGAGCCCAGTCGATAGGTTCTAGTATGCCGGGAGTTTCAAGACTGTGTAAAGAAAGTCCAGCGCGTCGCATTTCAAATTCCATCTGGTAAAGGAAAGATTGATGACAAGCTACTTCCCATGTGTATCGACGCCATAGGCTATCAAATATCTGAGATGAATTATTTGATGAACTTATTGGAGGTGTTTCAACAGCTTGCAGTAAGAATGCACTGCTTCGTAAAAATCCTGTGAGCATATATTGAGAATGAAGATTTTCTCCTTTAGGAAAGATCATAACTTTGCCGTGTTCTGTATCAGCACCCGCAACCATAGGAAACTTAGTTACTTCAATGCTTGAACCATCAGGTTTTAGGGCATTAATGACTTGTTCATAAGAGGGAAGTATATTTGCAGTCATCTTCATCAGTCTAAGAGCCTGCGCAGATGTGTGTATGGGTCTTTCAAGCAGGCTCATATATTGCCTGGCCTGCTCATTGCTTATTCTTTGAACATTTTGTGTGGGATTAAAAAAACCGTAATGTTGTTGCCAAAGGTGTGAAGTGGGTGTGTTTATCATATCTCATCCTCTCTTGTTGTTATAAGTGTCTCAGTGTGGATAAATGCGCTAGACCGCTTTCATACTGTGTTATCCGCGTTGCCCATATCACAATTTAGGGATTCAAAGTCAATGGGAATTACAATATAGGTGTTTGATAATGTGTGTAAATTCTCACATGCCCATAATTAAATATTGCGATTTAGATGCAAAATTGTTATTTTCTGTTTCCATGACACCAAAGGATATCTCAAAAATAATTCGACACTGGCAGGAGGCTTCCAAACATGATATGGATGTCGCTCTTTCTTTGTTCAAAACTGGCAAATATGATTATTGCTTGTTTTTATGTCATCTGATGTTGGAGAAAATTCTCAAGGCAATTGTGGCTTCTGTTACAAAAGAACACCCTCCCTTTACTCATAATCTCCTCTATCTTGCTGGAAAGGCCAATCTGGAACTGACGAAGGTTCAGATCGAAGAGCTTGATAAGATCAATAAATTTAATATGGAAGTAAGATACCCCGAAGATTTAAAGGCAATGCTTGGCAAAGTGACAAGGGAGTATGCTAAAAAGTATTTCGATATCAGCAAGGAGCTTTGGAAATGGTTCCAAAATCGATTAGATCAGTGTTGAAAAAATATAAGGCAGCTCTCATCGAAGAGGGTTTTCCAAAATTTGATATGTACCTCTTCGGCTCTTATGCCAGAGGTGATGAAAGGACTGACAGTGATATAGACCTGTGTCTTGTATCCGATGCTTTTAAGTCCAAAAAAAGAGAGTACGAGAAGAAGGCCGTTTTTATCGCTTATCATATAGATCCGCGCATCCAGGTAGTAGTCACGGATCCCTATAAATTCAAGAAAGATCCCCTTTCACCCCTGTTCAGCCGGGTTAGAAAAGAATGCATCGCGGCATAATCTTAGACTGAATGTGATTTCTAAAATATTTAGCGTAATCTAAGGGACAAAATTCTCTTAAGTTGTTAACCCCCTATAAATATGTTACAAACTCCTCCTGATGATCCTAGAGAATATCGGAAAAAAGGTGACAGGCCCCGTTGAGACATTTGTCGGTCTTTCGACCCTCTTTGTCGAGACTCTCAAAGTAATATTTACTGAGAAGGGGAAGGGGCGGCGGCTGCTCTTAGGGATAATCAAAAAGCAGATCCTCTTCACTGGTTTCGACGCGATGCCTGTCATTACAATCACATCCCTTCTTATCGGCATGGTCACCATAATCGAGGTGATAACCCAGCTGCCAACAGTCGGTGGCGAATCGTACATGGGGAGCATCCTCGTCATAGTCGTGCTTCGTGAACTCGGTCCTCTTCTCACCGCATTTATTATCATCGGCCGATCGGGGACAGCGATATCGACGGAGATCGGCAACATGATGGTTGGAGGAGAGGTGCAGGCCATCGAAAATATGGGGATCAATCCGTTGAGGTTCATCATAATGCCGCGCCTTTTCGGGGTTACGATCGCGATGGTTTGCCTTGCGATCTATTTTGATTTATCGGCGATCGTCGGCGGCTTCGTCTTTGCCCGTCTCACAGTGAACTATCCTCTTGCAGCTTATGTGGCCGATATCACGAGCGCTTTGGGATTTTTCGATCTCATGGCGGGGATCATCAAGTGTTTTATATTCGGAGTGATCATAGCGATAGTATGTGCGGCATATGGATTTTCTGTCAAAGTTGCTACGACAGAGGTTCCGCAGGCGACGACGAAGGCGGTGGTGACATGCATTTATCTATGTTTTGTAGCAAATTGCATAATAACAGCATTTTTCTTTATCTGAGATATATATGGCAAAGGCGTATGAAGTAAAATTTGAAAAGCTCTCATTTGGCTATCCCGGTGCTGCGACTATTTTAAACGAGGTCGATTTCAGGATAGGCAAGGGTGAAGTAGTAGCGCTCGCAAGTGCTGTAGGTTCGGGCCGTTCGACATTTTTAAAGCTCTTAGCCGGAATAGTAATGCCTGTCGAGGGTCAGCTCAATATCGACGGGATGAACTTCTGGGAATATTCAGCCATCGAGAGAAACGAGATGCGCCGCAAGATCTGTTTCTTTTTTCAGGACGCCTCTCTCATAGCAAACGAGATGATCTTCGACAATCTGGCCTTGGAGCTGCGCTATCACGATGACTGGGATGAGGCGAAGATCAAAAAGATGATCATGGCAAGACTCAATGAGCTTGGTCTTGATAAATTTGCAAACTCGAGACCGGCCACTTTGAGCTTCGACCAGCAGAGAAAGGTCGCTTTTATACGTTCCACACTTTCCGAGGGAAGCTTCTACTGCTGGGATGAACCGACTCAGGGGGTATCTTCCAGCATGGTTCGCAGGATAGAATCCTTCATCCTTGAGAGGAAACGCGAGGGAATTCCGTCGATGATCGCAAGCTACGATGAGGATTTCGTCATGAATGTCGCGACAAGATTGATAGTTTTAAAGGATCATAAGATATGCTATGATGGTGAGGTCAAAAAAGAGCTTTTGTCTCAGGATGTGATTGAAAAAAGGGATGAGGGATGATCGATGAATATCTATTTTAAATTTAAACACATCAATAAGCTGATCGGGGCATTTGCGATTCTGGCGTTTTTCATCCTGCTCGCTTTTATCGTCATGATCGCGCGGGGTCAGAAATGGTTTCAGGATTATGCACATTATCAGTGCAGCTTCAGCAAGAGCGGTGGAATCAAGGTTGGCGCCCCGGTGACGATAAACGATCTACAGGCGGGGAGCGTAAAAAAACTAGTCTTGGATGACGAAAACCGGGTCACGTTTTCTATCGAGGTCTTCAAGGAATACTCGGATCGGATTCGCGAGGGAACGCAAGCCTCGCTCTATATTCCATTTGTTGGGCAGTCCACCGTCGTTTTGAAACTGGGAGATCAAAGCCTGCCGCTCATTCCTGAGAAAGGTGCGATCAAGGTCAAGGATATGGGGGAGGGCGATCTTGGGGCGATGATAACCAGCGCGACGAAGTTGCTCGATGAGCTGAACGATCCCGACAGCAACCTTCAGGGGATATTGAATAACGTGGAGGGGATTACAAAGAGGATCGATACAACCATCAACAAGGAGGATGGAACATTTCGCCTGATTATGGAACATCGCGATCTTTACGATCAGGCGATCAAGCTGGTGAAGCATGCAAACGAGGTGATGGGGGCGGTCGCTAATTCTTCCGGAGATGTCGAGGCTTCGATATTAGAGGCCAGGCGCGCACTGGAAGAGGCGAATAAAATCATACTGGCTTTGGAGGACAGCTTCCTCCTGAAGAGCAAGATACAGAAACTTGAAAACGAACCGGCAACATTGGTGAATCAGGGAAGGTGAAAAAAGAAAAAGCGCATGTGGCATGTGGTAAAACCTCGACAGCCAAGCCCTTCCCCCTTGACGGGGGAAGGTGGCCGTAAGGCCGGATGGGGGTGAGGTTTTTACCACATACCACATGCGCCGTTAGAGGTACTATGAAACATTTTATCTCAATAATTATCGTATTCTCGATCATAGTTGCAGCTTGCAGCTCCGGTCGTCCTAAGGACGTCATCACGAAGAAGCATGGAGATGCTCAGTATCTGCTCATCAGCGGGAACAGGATGTTCTATGACGGACGCTACGATCAGGCGGCTAATTATTATGCGAGGGCAAAGGGGATCTACCTCACGATCGACAATCAGGAGGGGGTAGCGCGCGCAGTTAATAATATTGGAGAGCTCTACGCTATCGCTGGAGATGATAAGAGCGCTAAACAAAATTATGATGAAGCGCTTCGCATAGGGGAGCAGGGCGACATCACCCTTGTTAAGGCTGTGGCGCTCAATAATTTAGGGGCGTTGTATTTAAAAGAGGGAAGAACGGAAGATGCCCGTAAGAACTTCGAGAAGGCTTTGAACCTCTATGAGGCAGGTAAAGATAATGTGGGGACGGGTGTCGCGCTATCGAATCTGGGTTTAAGCTATATAAAAAAGGGGGATTTTGCAGAGGCGGAAATGCTCTTGAATCAGGCGCTGAAAATTTTAAAGCCGACCAAAAATCATCGCTCGATCGCATCTGTTTTTCAAAACTTCGGCAGGCTATATGAAGCTAAGGGTGATTATGAAAATGCGCTTTTAAATTATGAATATGGTCTCAAGGAGGATAAACTGATCGAGTATTCGGTGGGAATCGCTGACGATCTCATAAAGATCGCGAACATTTATGAGAGGATGAACGATAGCAAAAAAGCTCTTTCCTATTATGAACGCGCCTACGACATCTATAACAAACTCAAATTCCAAAAGGACTTGATCTCAACGGGAGAATCGATTATCCGGCTTGCAGGTAGTACGGGCGATTCAGGTATAACAAAAAAATACAAACTTGAGCTGAAGGAATTAAAATGATGGAGGAATTATGAAAGTAATTGTCGATAGAGAAACATGTATCGGTTGTGGCATCTGTCCTGACGTCTGTCCGGAGGTCTTTGAGATGGGGGATGATGTTGCTATTGTGAAAGTTGACGAGATCCCTGATGGCATGGAGGAAGCAGTCAAGGATGCCGCGAGCCAATGTCCGGTAGAGGCGATTTCAGTGGAGGAGTGAGTGCAAAAGGCTTAGCTACTCATAATCCCAAACATGTTTTCTCAAACTCTTTTTTTCGGACTGCTTCTTTTTCTCTTTGAGGATTTTCTCTTTAGCCCGTTTGTTTCTCTTTTGTTTTTGCTTTTTTATCTTCCATTTTTGTTTTTGAGCCTTACTCTTTTCCCCCAAAATTTTAACTTCCAATTTATCAACGAGTATGCGGCGCGCTAAGTATCGGTTGAGCGTCTGAGATCTCTCCTGTTGGCATTTCACCTCAATGCCAGTTGGAATGTGTTTCAACACAACACATGTGGAGGCCTTGTTCACCTTCTGCCCGCCCGGCCCTGATGAACGGACGAAATGCTCCCTGATATCGGATTCTTTGAGGCCGAGTGCGTCCATCCTTCTTTGAAGTTCTTTTTTCTTTGTTTCCGATACAGGTGGCATATGGGGGAGATTAACATGTTTTTTGAGTAGTGGAAAGATTGAATCTCCTGATATCTAAAAAGATCTTAAAGATATCGTCGCGTGTAAAATCGAGTCCAAAGTTGTTGAATGCCGAGCTTCTTCTGGCGATGTGATCGTCGGTGTATTCAAATCGTTTCATCTCTTCGAAGATATCCATCCCTGGCACGTTGTAGAAGATGGATGGGGAGATGAGCGTCTTTTTGCTCTTCAGATAATCGACAGTCTCAATCATTTCGCTTAGGGGCTGGGTTGGAATGCCAAGGATGATATAAGTTGTGACTGGCAATTTGAGTGAGTTCGCTGTTTCGAGAACATCTTCGTAATATTCAACGGATTCAGGTCGCTTTAAATTTTCGCGCGATACGACCTTTCCTGTGGCTATTGCGAGATCGAGCTTTTTAAAACCTGCTCTCTTCATCAGGGATAGAAGTTTACTATCAAGATGAGAAACATTGAGACCATTAGATGCCATTACTTCGATGCGATCTCCAAATTTTGCGATAATCTTTTCCAGCAATATCTTGATGCGATCCTTATCGAAGAGGAGATTGTCATCCTGAAAATCAAAGACTTCGATCCCAAATCTTTCAACGCATTCTTCAATCTCTGCGATCACATTGTCTATGGAACGCGTCCTGTGTTTATGCCCGCATACTGAATGAACTGAACAGAATGTGCAACGATGAGGACATCCGCGAGATGTCAGAATCATCGTGTAGCGCTTTTTTTGAAATGTATAGGCATCCGGATCTATGAGATGTCGCGCTGGAAATGGAATTGAATCGAGATTTTCTATGAGATGATTCTTCGCGACTTGATGTAAGGATGGCGTTGAGAGGAACTCTGCTAAACTATTTTCACCTTCACCTCTGATGACATGATCTATGTGACCCCCTCTCAAAAGTGAGTCGGGATCGTTTGTCGCGTGATGTCCGCCTGCGATCACAGTGATATTTGGCTTAGCAATTTTGATCGCCTTTGCAGTTTCGATCACCTCGTTCACATAGGGTGTGAACATGGAGCTCAAAATTACTATGTCGGGTTCGCTCTCGCACACCCGTTTTTGTATTTTTTCGTAAGAGAATCCAAAATGTTTATAGCCAACGAACAAATCGTTTTCTTTAGTGTATAAGTTTCGAAGGTAATCAAGGTTTTTCGGAATTTCGCATGTTTTGGCATGCGAAATCTTTCTGGCATCGAGAATTTGAGATTTTATCGAATGTTTTTCCAGAGAGCCGGCGATATACAGAAGGCCTAGCGGGTATTCCCTGAATCTTGTCCGATAAAAATCGCGGATTGGCGGCTGTATCAGAAGAACTTTCATCGAAGATGGCTTCTAATAGAAGTTGATTTCGACGGCAAGGAATTTAATAATTGCATCAGAGTATTGCATGTGAGAAAATACGATAAATTGCTATTGACGCTTACGGTCGCATAGGCCTTGATGGCCTTAGCGGTCTTTTTATTTATGGAGGAAAATATGCGCACTAGAATAATCGTTTCGCTTGTTTTGTTTTTATCATTAACCTGCATGCCATCTGTTCATGCAATAACTAAGGGGGAAAACATGATTAAAAAGGGCTCAAAGGTGAGCATACATTATGTATTGAAAGTTGAGGAGGAGGTCGTCGATTCATCAGAGGGGAGAGAGCCTCTTTCATATGTTCAAGGTTCCAGCCAGATCATACCCGGGCTCGAGAAGGAGCTTGAAGGTTTGAAGCCAGGTGATAAAAAAAGCGTAGATGTTCCGGCGGAGAATGCCTATGGAAAACACGACCCAGAGGCCATTCAGACTGTACCCAAGAAGGTTTTCAAGGAGCCCGATGTTCTTAAGGTGGGTCATATCGTGACAGGTTCTGCACAGGGGCACGAGTTTCAGGCAGTGGTCGTAGCTATCGATAAGGACAACGTGACGCTCGATCTTAATCATCCACTAGCCGGCAAAAAACTCCACTTCGATGTCGAAATAGTCAGCGT
>JBDRGF010000022.1:0-18862 GCA_043818055.1 Pseudomonadota bacterium
AGCAGCAATTCTCGGCGGAAAAATACAAGAGAGAAGACAAGGGTTTGCGGAGAATGAGAGAAAAAGTTTTCGTACAAATAGAGAGGGTCTTTTATAAAATCCGGTTAATTTTTGGTAAAGGAGTATCAGATATCCACAAGAATCTATAATGGCGCCATATCAAGAGATCCTTGGTAAATCTCGACTGTGGCGCATCCTTTTTATCATTCTTGTGGATATCTGATACATTTTTTCATATTAGGTCAAACCTTCCTCTCTATACCAGCTCATATGGAGCGAGTTAGGTTCAGCTGTGGATTTGTGGAAAAGCTGACACAATAGTTGTGGACAAAGCATGGAAAACAAAAGAGACGTTTTTCACCCTTTGCCCACAACTATTGTAAGCATGTCAACTTTCCCACAACCCCACAGCTACGGCGGCCGATTTTTTTAATTTTTCAAAACCAAAAGAAGGCAAAAAATGGTATAGTTTCTCAAGGAGGGATGAAACTATGCGAAATCCAAAGAAGCATCTAAGTTTTGAATCGCTGCGTTTAGTGATGGAGAAAGAATTAAGAGGAGTTAGTGATAAACGCAGAGTTAACCAGGTAAACTACAGTGTGTATGATGTGATAATGAGTGGTTTTTCCATGATGTACTTTCAAGATTTATCAGTGTTACAATTTCAAGAGCGCATGAAAGAGGATCAACACCAGAGCAATATGGAGACGGTATTTAAAGTGTTGAATATACCGAAAGAGACTCAAATGCGTGAAGTTACGGATGAGGTGAATCGAAATATATTCAGGCCAATATTCAAAGAGTATCTCAATCGGTTGCAACGCGGAAAGCATTTGGAATCGTATCAACTTTTTCCCGGGACGCACTATGTGGCAGTGGATGGGTCACAATATTTTGGGTCTGAAAAAGTGGGATGTGATCACTGTTTGGAGCGTAAACATCGAGGAGGGAACGTAAGCTACAGTCATCATATATTACAGGCGGCCGTAATGCATCCTGACAAGAATCAGGTATTGCCATTGATGCCGGAAGAGATACGCAATGAGGATGGTTATGAAAAGCAGGACTGCGAACTTAACGCCTGCAAGCGATTAATTTCAAACATTCGAAAGGATCATCCACGATTGGGCATCACTTTAGGTGGAGATGGTTTATATGCCAAACAGCCCATTGTGGAAGCGGCCAGGAGTCATGGAATGAACTTTATATTAGTAGCTAAGCCGGACGATCACAAAATCATGATGGAATGGGTGAATGAGCAGAATCAAATGGGTGAGTTGCAGGTAAAAGAATTTCGGGATGATAAAGGCCGTATCCATCGTTATGAATGGGTGAATCATATTCCACTCAATGGCAATGACAAGCCTGTTATAGTCAACTTTTTTCGTTATTTTCTAATCGTCAACAAGTCAGGAAAGAGCAAAGTGACTTACAAAAATAGTTGGGTGACGGATTTTGAAATTAGTGGACAAAATGTTGAGAAATTGGTGCGAGGGGGTAGATGTCGTTGGAAAATCGAGAACGAGTGTTTCAATACTTTAAAAAATCAGGGTTATAATATCGAGCACAACTACGGTCATGGCTCCAAAAATTTATCCTTTAATTTTCTACTGCTGACATTACTGGCCTTCTATTTTCATCAGATATTTGAACTGACTGATCACCTCTATCAGACAGCGCGCAAGAAATTAGGCTCTAAACAGCATCTTTGGGAAAATTTGCGAAGTATATTCAGAATGTTCATCGTTAAGTCGTGGCAAGTGCTGCTTGAATGGATATTTGATCCATCGAGTCACACTCCCTCTACAGCATCGCCTTAAGTGACCAAAGACTGTTACCACAAAATCTTATACTCTGTTTTGATTATTGAAGGCGTAACTGCGTTCGTATATCGCTGATTTTATCCAAAATAAAAGTTTTTTGAGCAATTTCTACACAACATTCCGAAGATCTCTCTTCAAAGAGATGTTTTTTCACTATTCCCCGCCATTTCTCGCATCCACCGAGAATTTCTGCAGTTACAGGAGAGGTCGATACAAATAAAATCACATCGGTTGAAGTCAACCAGATGCTCAAAAATAAATTTACGCCCGAAATCATCAATCACCCGGGCTGCCGCATCGAATTCGGAGGAGAGGAGAAGAAGACTCAGGAGAGCATGACAAGTTTTTATATAGCGCTTGTGATAGCGCTGATTGCAATATTCTTTTTGCTCGTGATCCTCTTCGATTCGTTTATTCAGGCTTTGATGGTTATGACGGCGATCCCATTTGCCCTCACCGGTGTCGTCATCGTATTCCTGACGCACGGACTTCCACTTGGATTTATTGCGATGATAGGCATTCTGGGATTGATGGGCGTTGTCGTGAATGACTCGATTGTCATGATCAGTTATCTCAATGAAGTCTGTCAAAAGGAGGGGAGATCCTTTTTGTCCGCTGCAAAAGCTGCAAGCCAGAGGTTCAGGCCTGTAATATTGACAACCCTCACCACAGTTGCGGGACTTTTGCCGACAGCTTACGGAATAGGAGGAAGCCTCCCATTCATCCGTCCGATGGTGCTGGCTATGGCATGGGGCTTGATATTCGCGACGATGATCACGCTTATCTTCATACCGCTTCTCTACACTATCATTGAACGTATTAAGGAGTAATTACTCCGATGTCATTCCAGTGTAGTCGGGGATTCAGAATATAGGTGAGGGTTTCAAACCTCCCATGCAAAAAATAATTTCAGGATGTATATATTAAAGAATTCAAGTTGCTGTCAAATCCCAATCATTGTATAATGCCAAAATGTCAAAATGGATCCATGGCCCAAAGCATTATTGGACGATCTTGATTGCGCTCCTTTTTCTTATTTTCCTGACCGCTTTTATGGAGGAACACTCAGTTCTCTACATCCTCTTTGCTTTTTCACTTTTGTGGGTATTCGGATCTGTTATCTTTACGATTCGTAAAACACGCACAAGTGCCATTATTGCTATTATCAGTGGTGTCATCGCTCTGATCAGCGGCTTTCTTTGGGCGGTACCAGGCGTGTCAGAGCTGCTGACCATTCATGCCTTCATCGTCTGCGCATTATCTTATGCAGTCTTCATTTTCGTTGCCATTCTTTGTATCGTGCGTAGCGTCTTTTACGGTCAACGTGTAACGATGGACCGCATCGTTGGAAGTGTCTGTGGTTATCTTCTCGTAGGTTTGTGTTTTGCTTTTGTCTTTGCAGCACTTGATATCATCAATCCTTCATCATTTGATTTTGGTGGGAATGCCACGCACACGATCGAAAACTTTCGCGATTTTATATATTTCAGCTATTCGACTTTAGCGACCATCGGGTATGGGGATATGTTGCCGACATCACCGCTTACAAGAATACTATCGAGTCTTGAGGGGATTGTGGGTTCCATATATCTGGTCGTTATGGTTGCGCGGCTTGTTGGAATGCAGGTATCACAATCAGCACGAAATGCTTTAGATCAGATAGAAGAAAAATGATTGAAGGGGGAAGTTTTTGAAAAAGGCATATCTATTTATTCTTTTTATTTTTCTTTTCTCTGTAAAATCAGTCGATGCTGCTGATAAGAGAAGGATATTGGAACTCTTCCCTGAGGATCAACCGCTTGCCCATCTCTCATATACGTACAACAATTCTGCAAGGATAGAGAAGACAGCTGCGGGAAAAGTTACAGTGCACACTCTCGATGCCGGTGGCCAGTTTCCATTTCAACTCTCGGATAATTTCATACTGGCGCCTGGCACGACCTACTCGCTTCATCACTTCAGATTGAAAAATGTGGTCAACTATCTCAACGAGAACAGCATAAATGCGCATTATATCGCTATTCCCATCGACGCAATCTTTCTTTTCGGATCCGATTGGCTGCTGAATCTTAATTTCTCCCCTGCAATCTCGAGCGACTTGAAACAAATCGGCTATCATGATTTTCAGTTCAACGGCCGCCTCTTTGCGGGTTGGGCGTTTTCCGATATTGCAGCCCTCTACTTTGGTGTGAGCGTCAACAAGGAATTCTGGCGTTATATGCCATATCCCGTCCTGGGTTTTGTGGTGAGGCCAAAGGACTCCATCTTCGAATTTGAAATGATACTTCCCGCGTACATCAGGATGAATTTCAAAGTTGCGTCGTTTGTCAAACTCTTCATCAAAGGAGATTTTGAGGGCTACGTCTGGGATATGAAGGGTGATGGAATAGTGCCTAATCACTTTGCAAAAATGATCGATACTCATCTGGGCGGAGGAGCCCAGTTCAAGATTCGCGATGGATTCAATATTGAAGTGCTAAGCGGCATTAACCCGTTTCGGGAGTATGAATACCGTGACAACGCCAACAACAAATTCAAATCGCGACAGAGGATAAATTTCTTCGGAAGGCTCTCTCTGAACCTGACGCCTGAGATTTTATTGAATAGGTGACTACTATCTGGCATTTTGAACACCGGTACCTCATCAATTAAATTTTCTACACTGATGACCGGCACAAGTGCTCGTAACAATTTAATATTATCACATTGTCACTGGTGGAAATTAAATTGACGAAGCACTAGTAAGATATTGACAAAAACCAAAGAGTTCCTTTAATAGCGCACGATGCAAAATTCAGCAACTCAGAAAATGACCCTCGAACTCGCAGATGGAACGCGTTTCGAGGGTTTTTCTTTTGGGGCGGAGATTCCCGCCTCGGGCGAGGTCGTGTTCAACACAGGCATGGTAGGGTACCCGGAGAGCCTCACCGATCCATCATATCGCGGACAGATTCTCGTGCTCACATATCCGCTAATCGGCAATTATGGCGTCGCGAAGATGTATGCCGATTTTGAAAACTCCACATTCGAATCAGAGAGGATTCAAATTGCAGGTCTTGTCGTCTCGTCGGTGAGCCACGATTTCAGCCACTTCAGCGCGATCAAAAGCCTCTCACAATGGCTCAAAGATCATAATATCCCAGCGATTGAAGGGGTTGATACGCGCGCCTTGACTAAGAGGCTCAGGGAATATGGAACCATTTCCGGGAGGTTTGTGACTGAGACAACTTCGGTCGATTTTCTGGATTACGGCTCGAAGAACTACGTTGCTGAAACGAGTTGCAAAGAGGTGAAGGATCACGGGGAAGGGAAAAAGCGGGTCGTACTAATCGACTGCGGCTGCAAAAACAATATCCTGAGGAATCTGAAGCGAAGAGGATTGGCCGTCACTCAGGTGCCGTGGGATTACGATTTCAATGCGCTAGGCTATGACGGCCTCTTCATATCAAACGGCCCAGGCGATCCCAAGTCATGCACCACCACGATTAAAAATATCAGACAGGCATTCGAAAGGAATAAACCCATTTTCGGCATCTGCCTCGGCAACCAGCTGATGGCACTGGCAGCCGGTGCCGATACATACAAGCTCAAATATGGACACAGAAGCCAGAATCAGCCATGTGTCGAGGTCAACACAAAGCGCTGTTTTATCACATCGCAAAATCACGGCTACGCAGTAGAGGGAAAGAGCTTGCCGGGCGACTGGAAGGAGTGGTTTGTCAACGCCAACGACGCCACAAACGAGGGCATCAGACACGCCACAAAGCCCTTCTTCAGCGTCCAATTCCACCCCGAGAGCTACCCCGGCCCCAGCGATACTAATTACTTGTTTGATCATTTTGTGAAGTTACTATGACGAATTTGGTACAAAACTTGCTTACCTTTTCCCCACACCGGGTGTAGGGGTGACACCCGGTGTGGGGGAGGCGAAATATGAAAAAAATACTTATTCTTGGGAGTGCGGCGTTAAAGATCGGTGAGGCGGGGGAGTTCGACTATTCGGGTTCTCAGGCGATAAAGGCCCTCAAAGAGGAGGGGCTGCATACTATCCTCATCAATCCAAACATCGCGACGATTCAGACTTCGGATAATCTTGCTGAGAGGGTCTATTTTTTGCCGGTGAATCCCCATTTTGTTGAGAGGGTGATTGAAAGGGAGAGGCCGGACGCCGTTCTCCTCAGCTTTGGTGGGCAGACTGCTCTCAACTGTGGAGTTGAGCTGTATAAAAAGGGAATTTTTGACAAGTTTAATGTAAAGGTTTTAGGGACACCCGTAGAGACTATCATCGAGACAGAAGATCGCGGTCTTTTTAAACAAAAGCTTGAAGATATAGATGTAAACACGCCTAAAAGTAGTACCGCCGAGACTAAAGAGGATGCACTGGCTGTCGCGAGTCAGATCGGATATCCCCTCATGGTCAGAATCGCCTACGCGCTCGGTGGGCTCGGCTCCGGCGTATGCCGAAACGAGCATGAATTTCTTCTCAAAATCGAAGAGGCCTTTTCATGCGCCTCCCAAATACTCATCGAGGAGTATCTCGAAGGGTGGAAAGAGATCGAATATGAAGTCGTCCGCGATGCCTTCGATAATTGTATCACCGTCTGCAACATGGAGAACTTCGATCCGTTGGGGATTCACACAGGGGAGAGCATCGTCGTTGCGCCCAGTCAGACGCTCACCGATGAGGAATATCACAAACTAAGGGAGATCTCGATCAGGGTGGTGAGGAGTTTAAAAATAGTCGGCGAATGCAACGTACAGTTTGCCCTCGACACGAAGTCGAGCGACTATCGCGTGATCGAGGTCAATGCGAGATTATCCAGAAGTTCCGCGCTGGCCTCGAAAGCAACAGGTTACCCGCTAGCATTCGTAGCTGCCAAACTCGCACTTGGAAAGAGCCTCGTCGATATCAAGAACATGGTGACCGGATCGACCAGCGCCTGCTTCGAGCCTGCCCTCGATTACATTGTCGTCAAGATGCCGAGGTGGGATCTTCAGAAGTTTCGGATGATATCGAAGAAGATCGGCTCGTCGATGAAATCGGTCGGCGAGGTGATGGCCATCGGTCGGAATTTCGAAGAGGCCTTTCAGAAGGCGATCCGCATGCTCGCTATCGGTGCTCATGGACTCATCGGCGATGACGCCTTTCAGATCGACGATATAGAAGAGGAGCTCAAAAATCCGACCGACGAAAGAATTTTTGCCATTGCGCTGGCCTTCAAACACGGGATGGATCTTGAAAAGATTTATCAGCTTACTCACGTGAATCGCTGGTATCTCACCAAGATGCGAGACATCGTCGATATGTATCGGCTCATCGAAGAGAAGGGGGAGAGCGGCATGACGCCTCAACTCATGCTCCAGGCGAAACAGATGGGTTTTTCCGATACGCAAATTTCCTTAGCGCTCGGCCTTCACAAGAATCAAGTCAGGGATTTAAGAAAGAGCTACAACATCACGCCAACGGTGAAGCAGATCGACACGCTTGCTGCGGAGCATCCCGCTCGCACGAATTACCTCTACACGACATACAACGGGACTGAAAACGATGTAGAGTTTGGCGCCCCAAATTCGGTGATCGTATTGGGATCCGGCGCGTACAAGATCGGCAGCTCAGTCGAGTTTGACTGGTGCTGTATGAACGCGGTTCAAACTTTGAAAAAGCTCAATTTAAAAACGATAATGATCAACTATAATCCCGAAACCGTCAGCACCGACTACGATGAATGCGACCGACTCTACTTCGATGAACTCAGCTTTGAAACGGTCATGGATATTTATGAAAAGGAAAATCCGCTCGGCATCCTGCTCTCGATGGGTGGACAGATATCAAACAACCTTGCACTCAAACTTCACAACGCAGGTGTGAGAATCTTGGGAACTTCGCCGAAGAGCATTGATACTGCGGAGGATAGACATAAATTCTCGCAGCTGCTCGACACCCTCGATATCGACCAGCCGCTTTGGAAAGAGCTGAAAGGTGTAGCCGACGCTAAAATTTTCGCGCGCGAGATAGGATATCCGGTGCTGGTCCGTCCATCCTATGTTCTTTCGGGAGCAGCTTTTGCGCTGGCGCTCAACGACGACGAGCTAGAGAGATTTTTAAAGAGGGCGGCCGCAGTCTCGTCGGAGTATCCAGTCGTCATCAGCAAATTTTTGATGAACGCCAAAGAGCTCGACATCGACGCAGTCGCGAAGGATGGCGTTGTGATAGCCTCTGTTATATCAGAACATGTCGAAAACGCCGGCGTTCATTCCGGAGATGCGACTGTCGTCGTCCCGCCACAGCGCACATATCTCGAGACGACGAGGAGGATAAATAAAATTACATCAGCGATCGCAAAGGCGCTCGATATAACAGGCCCCTTCAACATTCAGTTTCTGGCGAAGGGTAACGAGGTGAAGGTGATCGAGTGTAACTTAAGAGCCTCGCGCAGTTTTCCATTTGTATCAAAAGTGACAGGTGCAAATCTGATCGACATAGCTACGCGCGTGATGATGGGATATGGCTATGATGAGACAAAATTAAAACCGCTATGGGATCTCGATTATGTCGGCGTCAAGGCTCCACAGTTTTCATTCACGCGCCTCAAAGGCGCCGATCCGACTCTCTCTGTCGAGATGTCATCGACAGGAGAGGTTGCGTGTCTCGGTGACGACTTTGAGGAGGCATTTTTGAAGTCGATGATCTCAGTCGGGTACCGCGTGCCGATCAAAAAAATATTTCTCTCGACCGGACCTCTCGAGAGCAAGGTCGATTTTTTAGAGAGCGCGCGATCTCTCATAAAGCTTGGCGTTGAGATCTACGCGACGGATGGCACCTCTAAATTTTTGACTGAGCATGGTGTTAAGAGCGAAAAACTCCATTGGCCGCTTGAAGATATCAACCCAAATTCCGCGGAGTATATAAAGAGGGGCGAGTTCGATCTCGTCATCAACATCCCGAAGAACTATCAGAAAGAGGAACTAACGAACGGTTATTTGATAAGACGCGCCGCAGCCGATCATCAGGTGCCTCTTCTCACCAACCTGCAGGTAGCCAAGAGATTCGTCGAAGCTCTTCAAAAGGTAAAGCTAGAAGATCTCTCTATCAAGGCGTGGGATGAATATTTGAATACGTGAAACGTCCACCCGTGAAGCGTGAAACGTAAAAAAGGGATTTCTTGCGCTTTACGGGTGGACGTTTCACGCGATCATGCTACATGCTGATTTTTTATTATTGCTGAATTTCAATTTCAATCGTCATTTCATTTTTTTCGATCTCTTCGATGGGGTTGTGGTCGATGCTCTTTACAGAGAGATCTGAGAGTGAGAGGATCTCATCAGGATCGATGATATTGAAATTTTGTCTATTCCTGAAATCGATCGCTTTGGATTTGAAAAGGGAGTAGTGTCGCGGCGGTTTTATCGCCTCAGTTTCATCTTTTACCTCTACCTCTTCAACTTCGGCATTTTTAGCAGGCTTATTTTCCGTTATTTTCTGGGCAGTTACTGTTGTTTTTTTGACGATGTCAGAATTTTGGACATTTCCCTTCAAAAATAGCACATTGATCAGGACTATAATAATTATGAAAATTGCGCCAATATAATACTTCTTAAGCCATTTCATATCATTCCCCCGATGGCTTTACACTCACCAACTCATTTTGTTAGCATAAACCGTGCCGGAAATATTGATTTGATAGAGAATTAGAGCAACATTTTCCACATTTCACCCGATAATGAAATTGAGCATATGACGAAATTACCAAAAATAGGTACGGGTTTGCCACCACTTCTGAGTGGTCAAACCACTTTAGAGTTGGGGGATAAATCACTTTTATCTTCGCCACGAATTGCAACTCGTCAGCAGGGATTTTTTACTGGCGTAGCCCATCAAATTTTAAATGAAGTTGTTGAAGGGGGTGGGCAATCACTTCAACAAGACATGAACTTTAACTTTTTGAACTTTGATGCATCTTATTCTTTTGTCCAAGGTGATTTTCGAATAGATAGCGGTACAAATCTGTATAAAACTGAATTTCTTTCTTCTGAAGAGGTGAAATTTTTAGCAGCCAAAAGGTCACAGGTATTGAGTTGGACCCCTGACCAAAATTGTATCAAATGGGCAAAACCCTATGTCGAATTTTCCCGAAAATTCGCAAGTTCAAAAGGTCTTTTGCACCATGAGTATGGCACGCGACAGGTTAACAAGCCCGGAAGCGGAGAGGAGCTTCACAGCCTGCGTCAAGTTATGCCTGGGGAGACATATCAATTTCGCGACCTTATTCACTCGAAGCTTAGCAGAGGAGAGCTTGTAGTCCGCGAGCGCATGCGAAATAATGGGAAGTATATCGTTATAGCGATCAGAGGCTTACATATGCATAGACTTCTTCGTGAAAAAAAAGAAACATTTTATAAATCCCTCTCGCTTCTGGCGCGATTGCATCTCAATCAGGGAAACCATGTGACGCTCATGATGGATGATTATTTCCTTCCATTTACAGATCGTGAAAATCTGGATTATCTGATCGTTGCTAAGGCGATGGAACTGCGTCATTTCAGGTTGTGGGGTACTGAAAAAATCAATCTCAATAGAACTGTCACCGAGTTGCGCAAACGCTCTGCAGAGGTGCACTCTCTTTTTCCTGACATTGATACATATGAGTGGAACCAGGATCAAAAACTGCAAAAATTGCTTGAATTGAAAAGGATACCTTGCAGCTCTGTAGTTTTAAATCCAGGTAAGCTAACCAAGGAATACCAGCAAAAAAAATATATTTCGGACGATCTTGAATTTGAAGTGGATGATGAATATTATGATGTCACCTCTCATCGTGAATTATCCAGAGAATCTGAAGAACAGCGCAGACGTTTACAAAAAGTGAGAGGATGTGTCTTGATGCCGGAGGGAAAGGATGATGCTGATGCGCTGAATGAATATAAAAAACTTCTGTTTTTTGTGCGTGGAAAGAACGTCCCTACACCTGGGATAGAGAAAAGCGTCGAGAAAATCCATGATAAGCTAGTGCATCTTCCAACTCATCATTCGACATTAGCTTTACACATGAATCCAACAGCAAATGATTTTGATCTAATGTTCAGACTAGAGTTCTTTAGATGTATTGTGAGTGGCAATCTTCTATTCATAAATGAATTGTGGGAGATAGTAAAACATTTTGAAGAGACTCATCCGGGCACAGCCTCATCATTTAGAGGAGAGATGCCGTACGATGATTCTATGGAACAAAAACTGGAAAAGTTTTTGGAAAAACAATTTTCAACTCCAAAAGATAAACTAGGGCTTCTTTGTGAAATTATTGTGCATCCGGGAGTAGATTCTGCAGGCTCCCGTGCTGCATCGAAGGTTTTGTTTAAGAGAATCGAAGAATTGGGAGGGGAAGAAAAGGTAAAGACGGAATTTTATCGATTGATGGGAGAACCCAGCTTATCAGGTTCTTCGTGCGATTATGCAGATTTGATAGCAAAGAATCTGAATATATTCTGGGAATTGACATTTTTATCCGGGCCCTCTCCCGATTTCACAAGACGCTTTCAGGAAATTGCTAAAGTTCTAGAAAATGCTTTAAGCGTATATTTTTTATTGAATCAATACAGGTCGCCTTCATCTTTTAATGGTCTTATACCATATCTAGGCAAAAGAAGGGTGTGGGAATTTGAATATGATTACCAAAACAATGTACAAACAAATTATACATTCATTGTAGATGATAATAATGATACAGTTGAGCTTTGGAATGTAGAAAAAAAACCGTGTAATGCAAATACAACATCTCATCTCGAAAGCCATTATAAAGAGAAAAAGAAATCAAAATTTGAAGGTTTAGGCCTCTCGTGGCTTATGAAGCAGGAACAAGATTCAGATACAAAAGACAAAATTCATAAGATGTTAGGAAATTCATCCGCCTGTACTGGCATTGGGGTATCCGGCGCCTGTCGCGAAGAGAAGGACGAAATCAATATGTCGCGCATTCTCATGGAGGCCGACCGTGATCTCAGTCCTCCAAGTAACTATTTTCCGATAGAGATTTCTGGAAGATTCGACCCGGTGCGCGGCGGCTTTTCAAAACTTGATGGAGTGAGTCATGATCAGTTTCTTTCTGGTGGAAAGAATCAGGTAAAAATCAAAAGCACAAATCCAACACTCATATACGAGGCATTTGGAAGGCCTTATCTCACACCATTTCAAGGAAAACTCTCCCGTTCGCATGAAAATGAATTCACATTCTCTTTGAAGCGATCTGAATCATCGATGATGCGGGATTTCTTAGATCTTCCCATCGGAGAGTTTCAGAGGATGGGTAGAAAAGGGCGAGTGGTCGGCGGACTCTATGCACAATTGACTCAAACCACTAGCATAGCAGAACTCAATATTAGACCTGAAATGAGAGATGCTGTAACTCAATTATTATCATCGCTGAACCAAATGACCGTGCGTCAGGCCATTGATGCAATATCGGGATTTGTCGGGCAATATATCACATATGGTAAATACACTGACGATGAGATCGATGAATTCAGCCGTTTAAAAGAGCTGGCTCAACATGGAAAACTCAACTACGCAGATTATTTGAGCTTCATCCTGAATCATCAAAAGGGGAAATGCGTTGAGATAAGTGCGCTCACTGCCTTTCTCATGAGAACGGCCGGCATTCCAACAGCAATGATGAAGTGCCACACCGCATCGAGCGGCAGGTATGTGACAAATATGGGGCACGCTGTCTCGCTCGTTCTTGTAAAAGGAAATGGTGAAAAGTTTGATGCCCTTCCCGTCGAGAACGCAGTCTCTGCCCCATCGCTGAGCGAAGATAAGCATATCCCTTCGGTTGAGAAAAAGAAGCAGGAGGAGAGGGAGAGGGAGCGTAAGGCCCATGAAGAAGAGAAGAGGCGCCTCGCAGAGGCTGAAAAAGCAGCTAAAGAAGCCAGGCTTTTACAACAGATGGAAGAGGCCAAAAAAAGGAGTTTCCTGGGACTGGCCGTTGATAAAATTAGAAAATTAACCGATAAAAAAAGTTCAAAAGAAAAAAATGCCAGAAAAGAGGAAGAACGAAGAATAAAAGCAACTGAGGAGGAAGCAAAAAAAGCGGCTGCACTCAGAGAAGAAGCTGAAAAAGAGGCAAAACGTTTGGAGCTGCTTAAACAGTTGGAGGCGGAAAGAGTAGATCAGGGTAAAGGGGAGGAAGAACCTGAGTCAGAAGAGAATAAGAGGATAAAAGCTATTGTTGCAGAATTGAAAGGGGAAAAAGTTGCAGAAGATGACGACTATCCTGTGATAGCTGTTGAACCTAAAGAAGCTCCTTCATTAAGGCAGCTTGAATGGACCGATCTCACAATGCAAGAACAGCATTTCTGCCTGAGGGCGAAGTGGCTCTTGAATTATATGCTCGAATTTAAGGATAGGGATTTTACTGCAAATCCAAAAAATCTTACACCTCTTAATCCTAAAGAGCTCGAAAAAATATGGAGCAAGGATCAACTGGCAAAATCTGAACCTTTGAATGTTCCATTTATAATCACACATGAAAACTATCCAATTATTAAAGAGTGGTTTGAGTTTGTGAGGAATAAGATTCCTAATAAGATTTTACAATATATCGTCATGACAACACTTCGACAGGGGTTGTAATCAAACAAACAATAATAAACTCACAGCCATAACGATCATGCCGGAAACGAGGCCATAGATCGAGAGATGATGTTCGCCATATTCCTTTGCAGCGGGTAGGAGCTCATCGAACGATATGAATACCATAATACCCGCGACGGATGCGAAGATAAAACCGAACGCCGTGTCGTTTAAGTATCTCAACAGAAAGACATAACCTAGGAGCGCGCCGGCTGGTTCGGCTAGTCCCGAGAGGAAAGAATAGATGAATGCCCGTTTTTTGTTTTTCGTGGCGTAATAGATCGGGACTGAGACGGCAACACCTTCAGGGATGTTGTGAATCGCGATAGCGACAGCGATCGGAATGCCAAGCTTTGGGTCTCTCAGTGCTGCGATGAATGTTGCAAGCCCCTCTGGAAAGTTGTGGATTGCAATAGCCAGTGCAACGAAGAGGCCTGTTCTCATCAATTTAATTTGTTTGATATCGTCTCGTGACATCGCATGTGAAAAATCGCCGTGGCTGACCGAGTGCACCTCATGCGGATTCTCATATGATGGAATCATCTTGTCGATGATCGCGATGAAAAACATGCCTGTGAAAAAAGCGACGACGGTCATCCACGAGCCCGTGCGTTCTCCCCATGCGCCAATGAGGGTCGTTCTTGCTTTAAAAAATATCTCGATCATCGAGATGTAGATCATGACACCCGCAGAAAATCCAAGTGCAACTGATAGGAATTTTTTATTCGTGGTCTTCGCGACAAATGCGATAAGGCTTCCAAAGCCTGTCGACAATCCGGCAAAGAGGGTGAGCCCAAATGCAAACCAAAAGTGATTCATATTCAAGTCTTATCCCTTTTGATCTTTTCTTGGAAGTTTTGCATAATATTCTCTGCCTGATTTCTTATTTCGCATTGGTCATTTGTAACATAAAAAAATGGATTTGCCAGGATAAATTATGGATAGGGCAGCCGCAAAACAAAATATGAACTCTTGCAAATGTAAAAAATGATTTTAGTGTTGCTGCCTCCCCAACGGGATTGCAGAATTTGCTTAAGCAAATTCTTGGCGAATGTTAAGGAAAATTACATTATAGTTGTTGCTTGTCTGCTAAAGCATACAAGCAACTGACATTTCGAACCCTGCTCACTTACGTTCGTTTGATTCGAATACGAAGGAGAACTTACAAAGCAAAAGGGCTGCCTTACGGCAACCCTTTTGCTTTGTGCGTCCCCAACGGGATTCGAACCCGTGTCGCCGCCGTGAAAGGGCGGTGTCCTAGGCCCCTGGACGATGGGGACGAAAAAGACAGCATTTACTGTCTTCCTTGTGAGCCGCCCGCGACTCGAACGCGGGACCCACGCCTTAAAAGGGCGTTGCTCTACCTACTGAGCTAGCGGCCCAACCTCTTAACTACTTGTTACTCGAACAAAATTTCAATAAACAAGTCGCAGCTTAATAGTTGCATAGCGTTGAAATGTCAAATTTTCTTTCAATCTCTTTTTTTAAAAATTTATTTAATTGACAAAGAGGGTGGTTTTGAGAAAAATGCCGGAAGTTTTAGTTCTAACAATCAAAAGGAGGGGATATGTCAAGTGAAACACTCGTAGTAGTATCAAAGGTGAAGGATTATGTGAAGGCGAAGGGTTGTCAGACATCTGAAACAGCAGTTGATTCTCTTTCCACTGCAGTTCGTGAACTCTTGGACAAGGCTATTAAGCGTGCCCAGGATAACGGCAGAGCGACCATCAAAGATCGCGACATCTAATCAAGTTGTAGGGGCGGTTCGCGAACCGCCCTAATAAGTTGTGAGTTTAAAATAAGGGCGGATATTCCGCCCTTATTTATGTGCGCTTCACGAATGACGCTTCACGGAGGTTAATATGGGAGTAAAATCTGACAAATGGATCAAAAGAATGGCCTCAGAGACAAAAATGATCGAGCCATTCGAACCGACGCAGGTGAGAAAGGGTATTTCTTTCGGCCTTTCTTCATACGGTTACGACTTCAGGATATCGGACGAGTTCAAGATCTTCAAACCATCTTCAGATATCAAAATCATCGACCCGAAGAAATTTGATGAGTCCCACTTTGAATCGATAAAGGCGGAGGAGTGCGTGATCCCGCCAGGGAGCTACGTGCTCACGAGGACAGTCGAGTATTTCAGAATTCCGCGTGACATCATAACGATCTGTTTTGGCAAATCGACATACGCCAGATCGGGCGTTCACATCAACGTCACGCCATTCGAGCCTGAGTGGGAGGGATACGCCACAATAGCCATCTCCAACATGACGAATCTTCCCGTCCGCATCTACGCAGGTGAAGGAATCGGCCAGCTGCTTTTCATCGAGGCCACCGAAGTCTGTGAAACCTCATACGCTGACAAGAAGGGAAAATACCAGGCACAAAAAGCTATCACTATTGCAAAGGGAGAAGGATGATAGCTGAAATCCCAAATAACAAATCCCAAAACTCAAATAAGCTCCAAAAGGAAGTTCTGAATTTAATTGACGAGGCCGTCCAGTTAAAAAAGATATTTTCATCGATGTTAAAGTAAGCTGGAATAACAATTTTTGATGTTTGTTTTTTGTTATTTATTTGTTATTTGTTATTTGTTTTTTGTTATTTGGAGTTTCATACATTTATGAAAGATTACTACCAAACATTAGGTGTATCAAAGAGCGCGTCGGATGAGGAGATAAAGAAGGCCTATCGACGTTTGGCCAAGCAGTATCATCCTGATGCCAACAAGGGGAACAAGGATGCTGAGGAGCGCTTCAAGGAGATATCCGAGGCGTATAATACCCTTTCAGACAAAGATGCCCGGAAAAAATATGATCTCTTTACTCAGGGTGGCATGGGCGGGGGCGCGCCGGGTGGCTTTCACTGGGAGGGGGGCGGTGGTGCACCGGGGGCTGGTGATTTTGGTGACCTTGGCGATCTCTTCAGCCAGCTATTCAATATGGGTGGAGTAAAAAGGGGTCCATATACTCAGGATTGGACGGGTAAGACCGAGCGCCCTGTGAGCGGTCAGGACACAGTCGCGGATGTAGAAATAGGCTTTAATGAGGCGATAGAGGGTAGCCAGCGCAAGATATCTATCAAACGTGGGGATAAGGTCGAAAACCTCACTGTGAAGATCCCTGCGGGGGTAGATAACGGCTCCAAGGTGAGGATGGCCGGCAAGGGTCAGCCCGGGTTTGGCGGTGGCAAATCTGGGGATTTATACCTCAGAATCCGCGTATCCCCACACCCCAAATTCTGGCGCGAAGGGGCGGATATCTACACGGAAGTCCCCATAACCATATATAATGCCGTTCTTGGGGGCGAAGTGATGGTCCCAACGCTAACAGGTGAGGCCAAGATGAAGATCCCCTCCGGCACCGAGAGCGGTCAGAAGTTCAGATTGAAGGGTAAAGGGGCCCCAGAGCTCGGTAAAAAGGGAAAGATCGGAGACGAGTTCGTCATAGTCCAAATAACCCCTCCAAAAAAACCAAATTCAGCCTTCAAAAAGGCGCTCGAAGATCTTGCCAAAGAATATCCGTATGAACCGTGAAATCAGTATGTAGCATGTGACATGTAGTATGTAGGCAAAAACCTCAATAATCTGCCTCCAATGAGATTTCCCTCTGAGCCCTTCACCCTTTGATGGGGGAAGGTGCCCTCAATGACATTTTCCTCTGTGCCCTTCCCCCTTGACGGGGGAAGGTGCCCGTAGGGCGGAAGGGGGTGAGTGCTTTTGGGCGGAAGGGGGTGAGTGCTTTTGGGCGGAAGGGGGTGAGTGCTTTTGGGCAGAAGGGGGCGAGTGCTTTTGGGCGGATGGGGGTGAGTTTTTCACCATATGGGTGTGTTGAAAAATACAAAAAATCTAAAAAGTGTCATTCTGAGCGTAGCGAAGAATCTTGTTATTTCGAATACTTAAGATCCTTCACTACGTTCAGGATGACAACAATAAGGTGTTTTTCAACAGACCCATATACCACATGCTACATACCACATGTGCCTTTGCTTTTTTCGCTTGTTTCTATCCTTTAAATTTGCTATCGAAAAATGACTATGAAATCCAAAAAGAAAAATACCTCAAAAACTTCTACTCGCAATTCACAGGAGAGGGTGATGACCGAGGGGAAGTTCATGTCGATATTTGAAGATATCAAAGACCTGATAAAATCGACGGCCAAGGGAACTGAAAACGCTATCAGGGCAGACATGAAGAAGATGGAATCTTCGATCAGGAAAGAGCTTGGGAGTGATATTTCCACTTTGCAGTGCGCAGTCTCTGAACACTCGAAGATCATAAAGGATATGGATACCAGATTGACCAATGAAATTCAGGGTGTCCGGACGGAACTCAAGACCGAGATCCATGGTGTCAGGACCGAGCTGATAGACAGGATGGACAATGGTTTTGGCTCTCTCAAAACCGAGCTCAAGACCGAGATCCAGGGTGTCAGGACCGAGCTGATAGACAGGATGGACAATGGTTTTGGCTCCCTCAGAACCGAACTCAAGACTGAGATCCAGGGTGTCAGGACAGAACTCAAAGCCGAAATTAGAGAAGTTGGCAACAAGGTCGATAGACTGGAATCCCGTCTCGACGTCACGGAACCAAAGGTCGAAGTGCTCTTAAAAGAAAAAAGGGCATAAAAAAAGCAAAAAGCGTATGTAGCATGTGGCATGTAGTATGTGGGCAAAACCTCAATAATCTGCCATTCACTCATTTTCCGACTCATTTTATAAATAATCAGCTATAATGCACTATTTATAACACTTTACCCTTGCATCAAATCATGACTGCAGATAAAGCATCTCAAACTGAGGAGGATGTCATGGGAAATGATAATAGTCATAGGTTGTCGGTTGGGGGGAATTTGGGCAATGAAATAGGAAATTCTAATTTTGAGCTGAATTATCGGCATTTTTGGAGAGTTAAACCAAATTTTAAGATAGGTTTTGGATTTGCCGCCGGGTTATCTCCTTTTCGATCCACTGAAGATGTTGATTCTACAGGTATTAAAAAAATCGAGTCAGATTATGAAAAAACGGGAATCACTACCTTCTTTGGAGAGAAAGATGGTTACTTTTCACTGACATCTAAACTTTCCTTAAAATGGTCTCTCCTTAAAGGCTCTTGGGGAGGTGTTCATTTTGGTTTTGGAGGTATTGTAGGTTATTTTTCTCGATGGGGACATTTCCTCGTCTACAAACCCGGTGATTATTCAGTTGTTCGACCCGGCCAGGCTGAAAAAATTGATCTATTTAAACCTTTCGAAAATGGTTATCTTGTTCAGGGTGTCAGAGCAGGGGGATATCTATTTTTAGAATATCTTTTTCCAACGCGGTCACGTATCGGCTTTTCAATAATTCTTAATATGGCTTTTCAAGGAGATATGCCGATTCAAAAAGAATACCCTGAAGGTTTTCATGCACT
>JBDRGF010000023.1:0-22556 GCA_043818055.1 Pseudomonadota bacterium
TTTGATTCACTTGGACTCGTATCACTGCTAAAAGAGGTTTGTTGTTCTAGAACGATTACATGAACCGCCGTATACGGAACCGTATGTACGGTGGTGTGAGAGGTCGGAGGGTCTATCACCTAGACCCTCCTCCTACTCGATGTCCACTTGCCATATCCGATCTATTCTGCTAGGGACGTCACACTATGATAATAGGACTCACAGGAAAAAATTGTTCGGGAAAGGGTGAAGTTGCTAGTTTTCTTACTCAGGCTGGATATGAGTATTTTTCCCTCTCCGATATCCTTCGCGAGGAGATAGAGAAGAGTGGAAAAAAGGTCACCCGCGACAACCTGATCGAGACGGGCAATCAGCTTCGTTCGAAGTTGGGCTCAGGCGCCCTTGCCGAGATCGTATTGCAGAAATTATCCCCTGAGATGCACGCCGTCGTCGATTCGATTCGCAATCCATTTGAAGTGGAGGCGCTCAGGAGATTGAAAAATTTCTACCTGCTCTCCATCGAGAGCGACCCTCAAGTCAGATTTGAGAGGATGAAGGTCAGAAGCCGAGAGAGCGATCCCAAGACCTACGACGAATTTCTTAAATATGAAGCGAAAGAGGCATCGACAGATGATCCATCGACGCAGCAGCTCGACAGAACTGCGAAGATGGCGGATGCAGTGATATCGAACGAATTCACCAGGAGCGATCTTCATGACAAGGTGCGCGAAGTTGTGCTGACGATGGCCCTCTCTAAAAAACGCCCCGGGTGGGATGATTATTTCATGGAGATAGCCAGGGTTGTGAGTTTGAGGAGCAACTGCATCAAACGAAAGGTCGCTGCACTCATTGTGAAGGACAGGCGGATAATTTCTACCGGTTATAACGGCACACCGCGCGGCATTCGCAATTGTGATGAGGGAGGGTGCCCGAGATGCAATCACTTCGGTGCTTCGGGCAAAGATCTTGGAGATTGTCTCTGCTCACACGCCGAGGAGAACGCTATAGTCCAGTCGGCATATCATGGTGTATCGATTAAAGATACGACGATGTATTGTACATTCTCTCCCTGTCTCACATGCACGAAGATGATCATAAATTCAGGCATCAAAGAGGTCGTTTACAACCAGACCTACATTATGAATGATATACCAAAGCGCTTGTTTGAAGAGGCGGGAATAGAGATCCGCCAGCACAAGTTGTCCGTTTGATTGATTTTGTAGGGGCAGGTTTAAAACCTGCCCGAAATTTGGAAGATGGGTGGGTTTGAAACCCACCCCTACAAAAACTAGCACACGATATTAAGGGTTATATTATGCCAACAAAACCCTCTAAAAAACTCATCACCTTTAAAAATCCAAATCCCGAGAAGGATTATCTCATCGAGTGTGTCACGCCTGAATTCACGTGTCTCTGTCCTGTCACGGGACAGCCCGATTTTGCAACGATGGAGATCCGATATATCCCCGACAAACTCTGCGTTGAGCTCAAAAGTTTAAAAGTGTATTTGTGGAGCTATCGCAACGAAGGGGCCTACCACGAAGCAGTCACAAACAAAATTACGGATGATCTGGTGCAAGCCCTTCATCCGAGATGGCTCGAGGTGAAATCGATCTTTCTCGTCAGAGGTGGCATCACGACGACCGTCACCTGCCGTCATGGGGAGCGGTTGTCTCATACACTATCATAAGTAACTCATTGACTTATCTAGGTAATTTCTGTACTGTATTACAATAATTGCTTTACAATAATTCAATAGGAGTACAAGTATGAAAAACCCATTCACTCTGGGAATTATTCATCCGGAAGATAATTTTTGTGACAGGGAAAAAGAAACTTCGGAGCTGATGACATTTGCACGGGGGGGCACCAATGTGGTTTTATCATCTCCCCGGAGGTATGGAAAATCCTCTCTCATGAAGAGGGTGCAGGGAGAACTTGAAAAAGAAAATATCATTACGGCGTATGCGGATCTTTTTCCTATTTCTTCAGAAAAAGAACTCGTTGCCAAATTGGCCTCGGCAATATTTAAAGGAATTGGAAAAGGTGCCGATCCAAGATCGCTTGGGGAAAGAATAAAAGGCTTTTTTAAACTCTTCACTCCTTCTATCGATATTAACCCCGATGGATATTCTATAACAGCAAAATTTGACAAGACTCCTCAGACGGAACTTCTTATTGAAGATGTCCTTGAAGGACTGCATAGATACGTTAAAAATTATAAGTTGGTTGCATGCATCGTTCTGGATGAATTTCAGGAAATAACGGAACTTCCCGAAGCAAAAAAAATTGAAGGAACGCTCAGATCATATATGCAGCACCATGGTGAAATTTCGTATTTTTTTGTGGGAAGTCGCAGACGCATTCTATCGGACATGTTCAATGACAAACGAAGGCCTTTTTATAAAAGTTCAGTATTCTATACCCTGGACAAAATTGCCGAGATAGATTTTAGTGCATATATCTCCGATCTCTTTGAAAAGACCGGTAAACGCTGCTCCCTGGAAAATGCGACATTGATTTATAATAAGGTTGAAGGTTATCCCTACTATGTTCAGAAATTATCTTTATTCGCATGGAACGCCACAGATAAGGAATGCAGCGACAGAATCATCGAAGAGGCCTTTGAACGCATGCTTGAGGCGGAAGCGGTTGAGTTTGAGGGCCTTTGGGATGGTTTTACGCTAAGCCAGAAAATTTTGCTAAAAGCTATCTCTATTGAACCGACCTTGACACCGTACTCAAGGGAATACATGGAAAGACATCAATTATCGGTGGGAGGAACTCAAAGCTCTGTCAAGATTCTAACGAAAAGGGATATGATAGAAAAGGGAAAGGATAAGATCTTTTGCCTCACAGATCCAATTCTCGCAAAATGGTTGAGAGGACAAAGATAACCGATGAGAAAAAAAATATGTTTAACAATACTATTTATTCTATTCGGAAGTCTTGCCTTTGCTGATGCTCCCAAAAGAATCGTCTCACTAAAACCAAACATCACATCTATTATATATGCGCTTGGAGCCGAGGATAGATTAGTCGGTGTTACCACTTTTTGTGACAGGCCAGAGGCGGCAAAGAAACTTCCGAAGGTGGCGGATTACACAAAGCCATTCTTAGAGAGGCTCATCGCTGCTAAGCCCGATCTTGTGATCGGATCAAAGGAGCAGAGTTCGAAGCGGGCATATGGAAGCATAGAGAGTCTGGGAGTGCATGTTGGCCTTTTTGATTTTGGAAACCTGGACCAGACGCTCTCTTCAATCGAAAAGATAGCCGGGCTTATAGGAGAGAAAAAGAAGGGAAAGAGTATCGTTGAAGGGATGACAAGATCGTTTGATAAAATCCGTGCGAGATATAAGGGCTCTGAGAAAAAAAAGGTGCTCATCGTCTGGGGGTATCGTCCGCTGGTAATAGCTGGCAGGGGAAACTTCATGGACGAAATCCTTGCTATGCTGGACGCTGTGAATGTAGGCGCAAAGAGCGGTTCGGCTTATCCACATTGGAGCATCGAGGAGGTGATAACCGCCGATCCCGATGTGATAATAGACCTCTCCCGCGGGATGGGGGGTGAGGGCTCTTATGACTGGAAGAGTCTGAATGTCATCTCTGCTGTTAAATCGAACAGGGTCTTCAATCTTGACGCCAGCGATTTTCAAATGTCACCCAACATCACGGGCAGCGTGGAGAGGCTTGGAAAGTTGATTCATGGGGAATAAAATGCTTTTGATGAAAGAAGCGATTGATCAGTGGAGATTCTGGTTGTTAAAATAACTGCTATATGAAAAGCTCGTACTGCATTCGTTTAATAAGGGTAATGGGTATTTGAAGTCGGTGTTAAATATTGGTAAAATGGAGAGCAATGGAGGAGAGATATGTTGAATTATTTTAGTGTCGCTGGTTTTAAATCAATAAGGGAATTAAAAGATTTTAAATTGTCGAACTTGAATATCCTGATTGGGGCAAACGGTTCAGGGAAAAGCAATTTTGTATCATTGTTCAAAATGCTAAATTCAATTATTGAAAGCCAACTTCAAATATACGTTGGAGTGAGCGGTGGAGCTGATAATATTCTATATTTTGGGCATAAGCAGACCGACAAGATTGAGCTTGATTTGAGGTTTGGTAATAATGGCTATAGATGTTCGTTGATTCCCGCGGAAGGCGATGCGCTTGTTTTTGAAGAAGAGGTTGGTTTGTTCCACAATAAAGCTTCTTTTTCCGAGCCTTATCAGCATTCAATGGGCGGTGGACATAAGGAATCTCTTATTCAGAAAATGACTGAAGATAGCAAAATCGAACGATTTGTTCTGGATGAAATGAGCAGTTGGAAAATTTATCATTTTCACGACACGAGCGATTCTTCAAAGATGAAAAAGACATGCGACTTGCACGACAATGCTTTTTTTAGAGCCGATGCATCGAATTTAGCCTCATATCTTTATTTTTTAAGAAAAAAACATGAGTATGAATATAAAATGATCGTTGATACGATTCGACTTGTAGCTCCATTTTTTGATGACTTTCAATTAAGGCCTTCCCCATTTAATGAAAAATCGATTCAGCTGGAGTGGAAACATAAAAATTCAGATTCATATTTTAGCGCAAATTCTCTATCTGACGGAACATTGCGTTTTATATGCCTTGCAGTTCTTCTCCTGCAACCGCCTGATAAGTTGCCAAGGACAGTTTTGTTGGATGAACCTGAACTCGGTTTGCATCCGTATGCCATTGCCGTCCTTGCCGGCATGTTGCGTGCGGCAGCAAACAAGACTCAGGTAATCCTTGCAACGCAGTCTGTAACCCTGATCAATCAATCTGAACCTGAGGATATAATAGTGACAGATCGTAAGAATGGTGAATCTCTATTTCATCGTTTAGAACGAAGTGAAATGGTAAATTGGCTGGAAAATTACGGTCTCGGAGAGCTTTGGGAAAAAAATATTTTTGGAGGGAGACCCTAAATGGCAACAAAGATATTGATGTTGGTTGAAGGACAAACGGAGGAGAAGTTTATAAAGGATGTCCTTCTGCCTTATTTTGAGGATGTCGGCACAAGTCTGATTCCAAAAATTATTACAACAAAAAAGGTGAAGAGTGGATATGAATTTAAGGGAGGTGTTACATCATATTCAAAGATGAGGAATGAAATTTTAGAATTGCTAAATGATTCAAGTGCAAAACTTGTTACAACAATGATCGATTATTATGGTTTACCAAAAGAT
This sequence comes from Pseudomonadota bacterium, assembly GCA_043818055.1. GTDB lineage: Bacteria > UBA10199 > UBA10199 > 2-02-FULL-44-16 > JBDRGF01 > JBDRGF01. The sequence continues at coordinate 5,202 of JBDRGF010000023.1, forward strand.
TTTCCCGGCAATGATCAGGACAACTTGAAAGATTGCTATAAAAGGGTCGCATTTTTGGAAAAGAAATTTAAGGAAGATATAAACAACTCCAGGTTTTTGCCTTACCTGCAGTTGCATGAATTTGAGGGGTTATTATTTTCTTCTCCCCGAGGCATGGCCGAAGTTTTGGGAAATCAAAAACTCGAGGAGAAGTTTGGAGAGATCAAATATAAGTTTAAAAACCCAGAAGAGATAAATGACAATCCAACGACGTGCCCGAGTAGGAGAATTAAAAATATATTTCAAAGTTATGAAAAGGTTTTGCATGGAAGCCTAATTATTAAGAAGATAGGTTTAGATGCGATTATAAATGAATGTCCTCATTTTAAGGAATGGTTTGATTCTCTTAAAATCGTTAATGGATGATGATTGCTAAATCCAAATTCAAATGAACAGGAATGGCTTGTAGCTCCGTCTCGGTATGTTTTTAGATCGACCTTTTAATATGGTTGCTTACCTCACAAAAAAACGCTGGGTCGTCACTCTGTTGCTCATGTTCGCGGTTCTCTGCGTGACGATGCTCCTCTGCGTCAACATTGGTTCTGAAAAGATCAGCATATGGGGCGCGATAGATAATTCCGATCCGCTCTCTCACGCGATCTTTTTTTCATCTCGCTTGCCGCGCCTTCTCCTCGCCCTCTTCGTCGGCATGGCTTTAGCCTCAGCCGGTGGGGCTTATCAGGCGATGCTCCACAACCCATTAGCAGATCCATTCATCTTAGGAATCTCAGGCGGGGCGGCGCTGGGGAGCGTTCTTGCGGTGGCACTCAAACTTGCATTCGGCTGGGTCTCGGCGCTCGCCTTCGTAGGGTCACTCGTCGCAATGGTTGTGATTTTTTTCATAACGAGGAAAAACGGCAGACTTCATCCGCACACGCTTCTGCTCACAGGTGTGATATTCAACGCCTTCTCGTTCGCGCTTATCCTCTTTATCAACGCTATAGTCACGATGGAGCAGGCCTATCAGATACTATTTCTCCTCATGGGAAATCTCGAAGCGCTCGATTACACGACCATAGCTATTGTTGGAGCCTTTGTGCTTGTCGGCTTCGCAACGCTCACTCTCATGTCGGGGAGAATCAATATACTAACGCTCGGCGACAACGAGGCACATAATTTAGGGGTCGATGTCGAAAGGGTGAGAGCGATAACATTCATAGCATCATCGCTCATGGTTGGTGCGGCGGTCGCCGCGTGCGGGCTCATCGGTTTTGTGGGTCTTTTCATCCCACACGCCGTTCGCATGATCTTCGGCGCCGACAACAGGCTCCTGATCCCCGCCTCCGGCATATTAGGTGCGGCATTTCTGATCCTTGCCGACACGCTCGCCCGGACGGTGCTCATGCACAGCGGCTATTCAACGCTTTTGCCGGTCGGCGTAATCACTGCCCTGATCGGAGGACCGGTCTTTGCTATACTTTTAAAGAGGAGGGAGTCTAAAGCATGATAAAGCTTGAAAACATCTCCTTCTCATACGATCGAACCTCTCTTATCGCCGACCTCTCCTGTGAGATAAACAGGGGGGAGTTTGTCGGCATCATCGGTCCGAACGGTTCTGGCAAGACCACACTCATAAAACTCGTATGCGGATTGCTGAAAGCAGGGTCAGGAAATGTCTATCTCGACGGCAAGAATATCTCAGATTATTCCTACAGGAAGAGGGCCAGATTGATATCAGTTGTGCCGCAGGAGGCTAACATCCCGTTCAGTTTTTCGGTCAAGGAGGTGGTGCTCATGGGAAGGGCATCATACATGAGCGCCTTATCATTTGAAGATAGAAGCGATTTGGCGATCTGTGAACGTGTGATGGAGATGACTAAAATATCGCATTTGAGCAATAGATCGATTCACGAGATATCGGGAGGGGAGAGGCAGCGTGTGGTGCTGGCTCGTGCCCTTGCGCAGGAGGCTGAAATTATCATCCTCGACGAGCCGACGAACTTTCTCGATCTCAAACATCAGGTGAGCATCTATCAGCTTTTGACCCGCCTCAATATTGAGGCTAAAAAGACGATCATCGCTGTACAGCACGACATAAATTTAGCTGCCATCTATTGTAAGAGAATTTTAATATTGAAGGATGGAGGTCTCATATCTGATGGTACCCCTAACGATACGATCACATATGCCAATATCAAAAGGGCGTTCGATGCCGAGACCTACGTCGGCGTCAACGAATTTACCGGCATTCCATATTATATCCCGTATAAGTGATTTTTTTTCAACATTGGGTGTTGAAAAAAGGAAAAATAGTATTGCCAGCTTATTCCAGCTGGCATAAGTAATATGGCCAATCAACTTAAGGAGGGATTTGAGATGTCGAAAGTTAGAAAAACCGTTATTCCGGTCGCAGGTTTGGGGACGCGTTTTCTCCCTGTTACAAAGACGAGCCCAAAGGAGCTTCTGCCGATAGGCACGACTCCAACTTTGCAGTTTGTGATCGAGGAGGCCGCCGACTCTGGCATAGAGGAGATAATCCTTGTCACCAATCCGAGAAAATTCCAGATAACAGAATATTTCAGGCTTGGGGGTGAGTACGAGGAGGCGCTGAAAAAATTGGGTAAGCTTAAAATGCTCGATTCCCTTCACGCGCTGTTGAAGCGTGTGAAAATAATAGAGGCGATACAGGATGCCCCACACGGGTTAGGCCATGCTATTCATTGTGCAAAAAAAGCAGTGAATGGTGAACCCTTTGTGATCCAGCTTCCCGATGAGATATATGATTCATCCACACCCTGTGTAAGGCAGCTCATAGATGTCTATGAGAAGATGGGGTCATCGGTCAATGCGACCGCCCATTCTCCGCGCGAGGAGATACAGCTGTATGGAATTCACAATATCGCAAGCTCTGAGGGGGGGCTTCATAAGTCGAAAGGGGTCGTCGAGAAGCCGCATCCCGACGAAGCCCCTTCCGATCTCTGTGTCGCCGGACGTTACCTTTTCACACCCGATATCTTCGAAGTGATCGAAAATACACCCCCGGGCGCGAATGGTGAGATCCAGCTTGCCGATGCGATGAACACTATCGCAAAAGAGGGAAATCTATACGCCTACGAGTTCGAAGGGAAACGCTTCGACACGGGCGATAAACTGGGATATATAAAGGCCAACATCCATTTTGGTTTCCGCGATTTTCCGAATGAGCTGAAATCATTTATTACAAACGCCGACAATGGGTATCTAAGCTAATCAGGAGCATATGATGAAAATTTTTATCAGGGATATGTCGAAGCACGAGGGGAAGGAAGTGACGCTTAAAGGCTGGGTCTATAACTTTCGTTCTTCAGGTAAGATTATGTTCCTCCAGCTTCGCGATGGAACAGGATTTATTCAGGTCGTTCTTTCCAAAACGGATGCGAATGATGCGATCTGGGATGCCGCTCAAAAGATCACGATTGAGACCTCTGTGGAAGTCTCTGGCAAGGTCGTGAAACATCCCAAGAGGGATGAATACGAGATGCAGGCCTCGGATCTGAAAGTTGTCCACTATGCAGCGGAGTATCCGATAGGGAAGAAGGAGCACGGTCCTGATTTTCTGCTCGATTTGAGGCATCTTTGGCTCAGATCGCCAAGGCAGTGGGCGATCCAGAAGGTGCGCGATACGGTGATACGGGCGACATACGACTGGATGAATCAGAACTATTTTACGAAGTTTGACTCGCCGATTCTCACCCCCGCTGCTTGCGAGGGAACGACTACGCTCTTCGAGCTCGACTACTTCGATCTTGGAAAGGCGTATCTTTCGCAGTCCGGCCAGCTCTATCTCGAAGCGGCGATCATGAGTCTGGGGCGCGTCTATGATTTTGGCCCGGTCTTTCGAGCCGAGAAGAGCAAGACCCGTCGCCACCTGATGGAGTTCTGGATGATGGATGCCGAGATGGCGTTCTGTGATCATGAGGATAGCTTAAAGCTGCAGGAGTCTCTCATCTCCTACATCGTCAAGCGCGTCCTTGATGAAAATGCTAGCGATCTCAAAATTCTCGAGAGGGATGTCGGCGCATTAGAAAAGATCAAGCCGCCATTTTACAGAATGACGCATAACGAGGCCGTAAAAAAGCTCAAAGAGCTGGGCAGCGACATCTCCTTCGATGATGATTTGGGAGGCGATGACGAGACGCTCATCACGAAGCAGTTCGACAAGCCGCTTTTTATCGAAAAATATCCTGCTCATGTGAAGGCCTTCTATATGAAGCGCGATCCTGAAAATGACAAATTAGCCCTTTGCGCGGATATGCTGGCGCCTGAAGGCTTTGGCGAGATCATCGGCGGGAGTCAGCGTGAGGATGATTACGATACCCTTGTTGCCAGGATCAAGGAGCACAACCTACCCGTCACAGCATTCAACTGGTATCTCGACTTGAGAAAATATGGCAGCGTTCCCCATTCCGGCTTTGGCTATGGCCTCGAGAGGGTGGTCGGATGGATCTGCGGCGTGCGTCATATCAGAGAGACGATACCCTTTCCAAGGCTTCTGAATCGCATCACGCCGTGAATTTAGGGCAAATAGGCTGTAGCTGTTTAGGTTTAAAGGAAAAACAGATATCACTTAAACGACTAGAGCCTATCAGCCTAAACACCTACAGCCTAATCTACCTATCTCCATTCTTCCTGCTTAACATCTGAACGTTAATGTGTTAAGAATATCAAAAATAAAGGGGGGAATATGAAAACAGAACAAAGGGTTTGGAAAGAATCAAAAGGGTGGCAGAGTTTAACTGACAATAAGCTGAAGGATAAGGCACAGCTTGTTTTTCTTTTCGGAAGCCGCGAGCGGCTAAATAATAAAGAGCATTTTGCGGAGGTGAAGGGTTTTTACCCCAACGCGCACATAGCGGGTTGCTCCACATCTGGTGAGATAATCGGCACCGAAGTTCAGGACGATTCCCTTGTTGTAACGGCGGTTTTCTTTGAAAAGGGAACAATGAAATTTGCTCACACAAAGCTAAGTAAGATGGATGAGAGCTTTAAGGCAGGTCAGGAGCTGGCGCGCTCTCTTGAAAAAGAGGGGCTTGTTCATGTTTTGGTATTGTCGGACGGTTTGGGCGTTAACGGCAGCGAGCTTGTCAAAGGCCTTGTGAGTGAGCTTCCAAACGGAGTAGCAGCCACAGGCGGGCTTGCCGGTGATAAGGCTAATTTTAAAGAAACTTCAGTCTTTTTGGATGGCAATCCTGAAAAAAATATTGTTGTCGCAATAGGTTTTTATGGAAGCGGATTAAAGATCGGCTATGGTTCTCAGGGAGGCTGGACATCTTTTGGTTTGGACAGGCTGGTCACAAAATCAAAGGGTAATGTTTTGTATGAACTCGATGGTCAGCCGGCGCTCGAACTCTACAAAAAATTTCTAGGAGATCAGTCTAAAGGTTTGCCAGCGACGGGTCTCCTATTTCCTCTTTCACTGCGTATCAAGGAATCGAAGAGCTACCTCGTGCGCACGATATTGGCCATAAATGAAGATGGCGGCATGGTATTCGCCGGGGATATCCCAGAGGGCGCTTATGTGCGTCTTATGAAGGCTAATTTTGACAGGCTGGTAGATGGAGCATTAGGCGCCGCGAATATGAGTTTGGAAAGCGGAGGGGCAAAGGCGCCGGATCTGGCTATACTCATCAGTTGTGTAGGTAGAAAACTGGTGTTGAAACAAAAAATTGAGGAAGAGATTGAAGGGGTGAAAAATATCTTCGGTGAAAAGACTGCAATAACCGGTTTTTATTCGTATGGCGAGATATGCCCCGCAATTGCTACCGAAAAGAGATGTGAGCTTCATAATCAGACGATGACGATAACCACCTTTTCAGAAAGCTAAAAGATGAATAAGCTGCTAGAGAGACAGATCAAAAAAGTTTTTGGAGAGATCAATACAATGCCTAATGAGTTATTGCCGCTACTCAATACAATCAGCGAAACATATGATGGTTTTGAGACTGATCGCGTGTTGATGGAGCACTCGTTTGATTTAAGCTCAGAGGAACTTTTGGAGATCAATAAAAGGCTGGAAAATGAAATAGCTGAAAAAGCCGAGATTGAAAAGGAGTTGGAAAAGAAGGTAAACGAATTGAGCGTTTTTTATAAAGCCTCCTTTGGACGAGAGGAGAGAATCCTGGAATTGAAGAAAGAGGTCAGAGAATTGCAGGAAAAATTAGAGGAAATTTAAGTCTAATTTCTTGTATAGTCCCATCATCCTGCGTATTTGGGCTTTCGTCCCAATTCCTCCAAAAGCGAGTTCACCTCCCGCTTCACTTCGAGCACGCGCTTTTCTCTGTCTAACATGACTTCATTTATCTTTTCGAGGCGCTCTTTCTCCTCCTTGAGCCTGGTCTCGGTTGCTTTCCGCTCAGTCATATCCCTGAAAGTACCCATAAGACATTTTTTGTCGTCTATTTCGAGAGGTACGGCGCTGATTTCAGCATAAAATACAGTTCCATTTTTTCTTTTTATGGGCATGTCGGTGGCAATCTTTATTTCTCCACTTATCTGGCGTCGGAATCGTTCGGCGACATAGGGAAAATCCTTTTCAGGATGAATATCCTTTACCTGTAATTTAAGAATCTCGCTTTGTGAATAGCCAAGCATCTCGCAAATCTGGTTATTCGCCATGATAAGTTTATTGCTCTCGCCATCTGCTACAAGAATTCCATCCTGCGCGCATTCAAAGATGGTTCGGAATTTGTGCTCGCTCTCTTTAAGTGCTTTTTCCGTGATCACTTCATTTGTTATCTCTACCCATTGACACACGACGTTCTTGAGCGTGCTGTCATCATTTAGGATCGGAAAGATCGAAACATCAATTGCAACATCCCTCGCTTCTTCAAAACCGGCTTTGTCGGTTTTTTTTCCGTTCCACCAGATTCTAAAGCGTGCTGTGCTGTGTTTATCAAAAACATCTTTTACCTTCTCCATGACTCCCTGTTCAATCAGATTGTTGTCTTCAAGCACATTGTATTTACCGATTATCGCATCATCTTCAAGATTAAGAGACTCTCTCAAAGCTTTGTTTGTTCTCAAAACAATGCCTCTTTCATCTGAAATCCACATGGCAAAAGGACTTTCATCCATCACTTTATTCATTAGTGATTCTGACGATCTGATGGCGTTTTCTGTATTTTTACCTTCTGTGCTGTCGGAACTTTCCCGTATCTGTTTTATGGGATTTTTCTTTTTTGTCATTTTTCCCCCAATTCTAAGCCTCTCACTTCATTTTTGGTAAAAGGATCTTAACTTTTGTTCCCTTTCCATTTTCGCTCTCGATCATAATTTTTCCCTTATGAAGTTCAATTATCTTTTTACAGATTGAAAGACCAAGACCGATTCCTCTGCTGTGGTGATTGATATCGGCGACTTTAAAGGGGGTGAAGATGTTCTGCAGCACATCCTGCTCGAAACCTCCTCCATTGTCTGATACTTCGATCGCTATGAACTCTTCATATTTTTTCCCCTTTTCAATTGGATATGTCTTCAGTGTGATTTCAGTACCTTTTGGGTTATGAAATGCCGCGTTGTGGATTATCCTGCTTAGCACATCGAGCATTTTGTCTCTATCGATATATGTGATCAGCATTTCCTGGGAGATCTCTTTTCTCAGGGGACTTTCATGCTCAGAGATGAGTTTTGTGAGACCATCGAAGTTACCTTCTATGAGATCCTTCAAATTAACATCAACCATCGTAAGCTTGACGTTGTTTTTGCTTAAATTGGTATAGTAGATAATATTTTCCATCGTATTGATCAGCCTGCGCCTTCCTGTTTCGATGTTTTTTATAACCTTCCTTCTGTTGTCATCGCTGAGTTTATTCATATTATCATTTGTCGGCATCATCACCGCTTCCTCAAGCAAGCTCAATCCTTCGGATATGACTGTTACGGGAGAACGCAGTTCGTGGCTTATGAGCATGATGAATTCCTCTTTCATCGAATCGAGCATCTCTTTTTCGCCATTCATATCTTCCGCGAACTTTTTAAAATTATCGGCATCTCTTTCTTTCTTTTTACTGGCCTCGATGCTTTTTTCGACGGCGCTTTTTAAACCGTTCAGATCGATCGGTTTGGTGAGGTAATCGTTAATGCCTATTCTGATCGCCTCCTGGGCGGTGTCGACGGAGGCATTTCCGGTCAATAATATTATTGCCATGTTGGGTCTCAGGGCTTTGGCCTTTTTGGCAAATTCAACTCCATCCATAAATGGCATCTTAATGTCACTGACGAGGACATCAAAGTTTTCCTTAGAGAGTATGTTAAGTCCGAGCTGTCCGCTCTCGACGGATATAGCCTCATAGTCGATCTTTTTGAAAAAGGAATTCAGCATCTTTCGGATTTCGGTCTCATCATCGACGATGAGCACCTTCTTCTTTTCATCAACCTTCTCATTTTTCAATCTTCTGTTTATCCTCTCGAGCAGCTCATCCAGATCCACAGGTTTGAATAGAAAGTCATCGTAGCCGAGTTGTCGTATCTCACCTATTGTGATCTCATCCACATCCTGCGAACCTGTGAGTATGACCACGGGAATATCATTTTTTCTTTTTCTGAGCTCTCTGAGAACGCCCAAACCTCCGATCCCCTGCATCCTCTTGTCCTGAATGAGCAGATCCGGTTTTTCCTTTTCAAGCAGGAGTAAACCTTCCTCACCTCTTAGCGCTGTAAAAACTTCAAACCCTTTGAGCGTCAAAAACTTTTTCAGGACATTACAAATCAGCTCTTCATCATCGACTACGAGAATTTTTTTCATGACGATCTATCCCCCCATAGGTAGTATTATAGTTGCAGTCGTTCTTTTTCCAGGCTCGCTCATATATTTCATGTCACCATTGTGAGCCTTTATAATTCCATAGCATATTGCCAATCCCAATCCAGTTCCCTCTTCTTTGGTCGTGAAAAAGGGCTCAAACATTTTATTAAGGTTTTGTTCGGATATGCCGCAGCCTTCATCCGCAAAGTCAATTTGAATAACATCTTTCACTACAGATGTTGAAATGGTGATGGTTCCTCCATCCTGCATAGCCTCTTTGGCGTTTTTCAGTAAATTTATAAACACTTCGTGCATCTGTTTTTCATCTATCTTTATCTTTGGGGGAGAGTTCATATAGTTTCTCTTTATTATAACATTTTCCAGTGCGTATTGTCTCTCGATAAGCCCTATTACGAAATCGAGCGATTGGTTGACATCGACATCTGTGACATCCCCACGACTTGGCTTCGAGAATTTTAAGAGCCTTTGCATGATATCCCTTGCCCTCATGCACTGCTCTATGATGGTCTGAAGCCCATCTTCTATCTCTTTATCCAGTTGTTTATCCATGAGAAGAATCTGCGCATTTCCCGATATTACCATCAGCGGATTGTTCACCTCATGTGCCATGTCGGAGGCCAGCTTTCCCAGTGATGAGAGTTTTTCAGATTGAACGAGCATGGCTTGAGTCTGTTTGAGCTCTTTGACGTTTTTTTCTAATTGTTCCCGGTCTAGGTTGTTATCCTCCAGCATGCTTGTCATTATTTCACGAGCCTTATGTTCATTGGCAAGGGCCATTTTCAGCCGTCTTTCGGCTTTGCTGCGTTCAGTGATATTCTGGCCCTGGGCAATGGTTCTTATGATAGTCTTGTCATCTTCAGCGAATATATTTGCGAAGCTCCAGAGAATCGTATGAATGTTGCCATCTTTGGAAAGAATAGGAATTTCGATGGGAATGCTGGATTTATCGATTAAAGCTTCACTTTTTTTATCTTCGGGGAAAAAAAATGAAGATTTGTTGCCAACGACTTCATCTGCCTTATATCCAGAGAGTTGTTCGAATGCCCTGTTAAATCGTGTAATTTTATTCTCCGAATCCCAAACTACGATGGGGGCGCTGGCCTTATCGATCAGGTTGTCGAGATAATCCTTTGTCTCTTCAACCTTATTTTCTGCAATTTTGCGCTTGGTGATATCGATGCCTGTTCCGATAACATACATTTTGTCACCCATGGTCATGCGAGATCCGGTAAAATAATATTGTGGCCTCTTTTTACTTTTGGATATGAAATTTGCTTCTACATCCCCAATGCCCGTATCTAAAACGTCTTTGATTACAGCGGCGACTCTTCCCTTGTCTTCGCCTTCGAAGAAATCAAGGGGGTTCATCTTAGCTATCTCCTGGGGTGAATATTCTGAGATTTTTTCAAAGTTACTATTCCATCTTAAAAAATTCCCTTTTTCATTGAAAAGATAAAATATGCCGGGAATGGAATTGATAGCTATTTCAGAGAATTGCCATTCTTTTATATACTCTTCTTCAGCGATTTTCCGTTCAGATATATCCACGCCGATTGCAACAACATAGGTGTTGTTATCGATTTTGAGGGAGCTACCTATGAAGTAATATGGAATCTTTTTATCTCTCTTGGAGAGAATCACTGTTTCAGTCTTTGCAAAGCCTTGCTCAAAAGAGCTCTGAATAGCCTTTGCAACTTTTTCCTTCTCCTCTTCAGGTAGGAAATCAAGAGGAGTCATCTTCGAAATCTTTTCAGTAGAATATCCTGTGACCTCTTCAAGGTTTTTGTTCCATTGCACCATTTTCCCTTCGATATCCATGATGAAAAAGATGCCTGGGAGGGTGTTCATTATCGTCTGGGAAAATGTTTTTTCTTTTAACAGTTCCGTTTCAATCCTTTTTCTTTCGGTAATGTCGGTTATCACATTTGCAAGGTATTGTGGTTTACCCTTTTTATCAGGAATATAAAAGATATTCTCTATAACGGATATCTTATTGCCTTGGGCTGAGATGATCTCGGATTCCCCTGACCACTTTCCTTTTTTCATCACTATAGGAATAGTAGTTTGTTTTAGCTGTTTATAAGTTTTTTTGGAATAGTAGTTTCGAATATTCTTTTTTAGCGAATCCTCAGGTTTATCCTCTTCAAATATTTGCGAAAGGGCCGGGTTTACATATATTATATCACCAGCCAAATTTGCCATCCCAAAGCCCTGTCCCGAAAAATCGGCAAATTTCTTAAAGACGAGGATATCCTCTTCCATCTTCTTATACTTTGAAATGTCGGACCAATAGCCTATTATTTCCAAAGGCCTGCCCTTTTTATCCTTTATCAGCTTCATCTGATCTGTAACCCAGAGGTATTCGCCATTTTTATGGTGGAACAGGTATTCGTGTGAAAGATATCCCTTTTTAAAGATGGCTGGTAATCCCGCGAGCACACGTTTCTTATCATCGGGATGTATATGGTCGAGCCAGAAACTTGAATTTTTTAAGAATTCTTCAGGCTTATATCCCATCACATCTTTAACATTATCAGTGATGAAGGTGGCACCAAAGTCGCCTGTGGCCTTTGATTTATAAATAACAGCTGAGCTGGCTGAGAGAAGATAGTTGAGATCATCTCTTGTGATGATGCTTTCATTGATTTTTTTGGGAATCGGCGTTTTTCTCTTAATTAAAATGTTTTTTTTCTTCTTTATCATAAAATTAAACCGACTATAAAATTATTTTTTCATTTTTTTCAGTTCTTTTTCGAGTTCTGTAATTTGATTTTTTAGTTTCAAAATTCTCTCTTCTCTGTTCATGGCAGAGTTGTAGATGATTTCCATTTCAAATATGTGCTTTTTAAGATCATTTTCTATCTTCACTCTCTCGGTGATGTCCTCACCTGATGTCAAAAAGCTCGTGACAGTCCCTGATTCATCTTTCAGAAAGGATGTATGCCATGCGATGATCTTCTCTTTGCCGGTTTTAGTGAGCACAGGGTTCTGATAGTGCTCGAATTTAATCACCCCTGAAAACAACGAATCCGCCACTTTTTTAATAGCCTCTCTATCCTTTGCCGGGAGGAAGTTATCAAACCAGTTTTTTCCAATTATCTCATCGCGATTATACTCCAACACCTCACACCCTTTATTGTTTATCATGGTGACAATTCCATTCCGGTCGATCGCGATGATTATAACACCGGCTATATCCAGATACATCTGGGCGCGTGTTGTCTCTTCCCGTAGCTTTTCTTCGAGACGCTTGCGTTCAAAAAAACCCGGGATCTTATATTTTACAACCTGTTTGGAAAGCTCCGGTTTTGTTTTGATATAGTTGCTGATATATTGTTCAATCTTGTCAGGATGAGCCATGATAAAACGGCACGCTTCGTCCCCACGCGCCTTGCACATGATCTCGGTTGCGACAAGTGGAATTCCGAAGCTCTCCTCGCACCAGCCTGAGGAGTAGCCGGCGTTCATGATGCAGACTGGGGAATGTGCCCTTTTCCCCTCCCTTTCCCATGAGCTCGATTCAAATGAGTAGGGGTGGTCATAGATAAGATAATAATTTTTATCAGGAGTCGGTTTTGACTCTGGAAAGATATCCACAAATGCCCATCCCGAGTAGGCAAATTGAATCGGACCTGCCGAGAGTTTTTCAATGGGGTCTGTCACATTCATCTTTTTGTGAAAATTCCTGGCGTCCTGTTTGCCGATCGCATGCGCGATATCGAAGAGCATGCCCTTAGCGATTTCAGTGGCCTTTTCCTCCCCTTCATCTCTGTAGATATCTTTGACGGCACCGAAGAAATCGACCGACATGGAGGCCGCTCTCACCAGAATGTATCTTTCATCCGATATTTCAATAATTCCTTTTGTGGGATCATCGCTTCTTTTAGAAAAAAACTCTTTTACATATTTTTCTGCCCTTTCGAAGATCGGCTCGAACTCCTTTGGCACTTTGACAGTCTTGATCATACACGTCCCCCTAAACGGCATAGTATCTCTTAAGAGTGCCAAGATCAAACTTAATATCAAAATGTTGATTTTTATTCTATCAACTCCCTGAAGATCAGGTTGTGGATATGCGGGCGGAATTGTTTTATCTTCTGATTTGTAACCGAGGGATGAATTCTGTTTGTCAAAAGTATCACCCAAAATCTCTTTTCGAGATCGATCCAGATCGAGCAGCCGCTGAAGGCCAGATGTCCGATCGACTTTTTTGAGAAAAAGCCGCCGGATGAGGAATTGTGAGCTGAGGGAATGTTCCATCCACCGAGATATTTTTCACCCTTGTACTTCTTTTTGAAATCAAAGAGCGTTTTTACCACATCATGAGCGATCCAGCTTTCATCATATCTCAATGTCTTTACAAGTTGAGCTATGAATTTGTTGAGATCGATAGCGGTTGAAAATAGCCCGGCATGACCTGCGATGCCCCCCATTGCGTATGCGTTTTGATCATCCACCTCTCCCTTCATGATGTGGCCTCGCCACGGGCAGTCCTCGGTGGGTGCGAAGCGGCGGCGTTTCGTCGTACGTTGAAGATTCTGTGAAACAGGGATGAAAAATGTATCTTTGAGTTTAAGTGGATCTGCGATGAAATTTTTGAAGAGCTCGTCGAGCATATTTGCACCTGCCTGTTCGACTATCTCGCCTAAGATGATGTATCCCAAATCGCTATAGACTGTTTTAGTGCTGGGCTTGTTGATGAGCGGCTCGTTGTAACATGAGTCGAGTATGTAGCGCTTAGCAGATGGTGTCCCTGCATAAGAGAGCGGTAGATCCTGATAATACGGTTCCCACGCTGGGAGTCCGGATGTGTGGTTGAGGAGCATCTCGACAGTCATCTCCTTGTGATGCGGACTTCTGGCGCCAGCGAGCCAGTTGTAAACGGTGTCGGATAGTTTTAACACCCCTTTTGAGATCAGGATCGCAGCAAGAGTTGCTGTACAGATAGGTTTTGTGAGGGAGGCGATATCAAAATGAGTATCTTCACGCGATTTTCCAGCATAGTGATGGAAAGCGATCTTTCCGTCGATGCCGACGAGGAGCTCTCCTGCGGAGAATACAGAGTCCTCAACAGCGTTATCCATTTCTTTTTTGATCGTGCGGTTCATGCTAGCGCTTCTTCCATGACATTGAGAGATGGAGTTGTTTCGAAATCAGCGTTCAATTCAACATTTACTCCCAGCGGAAGTGTGACAAATTTGCTGGTGTGCCCTGATGGATAATCAAAGATGATCGGTCCTGCGAAATTATTCATGACATCCAGTATCATCTCTTCAATGTTGTGAGGCTCCCCCTCGGGTGGGAGGATCTTTCCAAAGATGATCCCCTTGACGGTTTTTAATTTGAGACCGTTTTTCAGCTGTGTGAGCATCCTGTCGAGGACATATACCTTTTCTCCGATATCCTCGATGAAGAGTACTGTGTCGTGTGTATCGATTTCATATGGTGTGCCGATCGAGCTGTTGATCAGCGAGAGGCATCCACCAACCAACTTCCCGCTGGCAAAGCCTGCCTTCAGTGTTTTGGCATTGTTCGATGGCAGCATTCCCATGGGGGATGTTTTGGTCAGTGCGTCGATCAGCGAATTTTTCGTCATATCGTCCGGATTTTTCCCAAGCTGCGTTATGACGGGGCCGTAGAAACTAGGCACTCCTAGCTTTTGCTTTAAATAATTGAGAAGGGGAGTGAGGTCGGAAAATCCGACGATGGGCTTTTTGTGTTTTTGAATCGATTCTTCGTCGAGAAGTGGGATGATGCGTTGTGAACCGTATCCTCCCCTTGCGAACATGATGGCATCGATCTTCTTCGTGCGAAAGAGGTGCATCAGCTCCTCGGCCCTTCGCTCGTCGTTGCCTGCCAGGTACCTGTTCTGGTCGAAGATATCCTGCCGATAAAACGTCTTAAATCCGAGTTTCTCAAGGAGATGAACGCCGTGCATGAAGGCGTTGCGATCGAACGGGCTCGACGAAGCCGCAATGCCGATCGTTGAACCATTTTTTAATGCTTTGGATTTTTTCATAAGTACAAGTTTACAGTTAACAGTCAACAGTTTACAGTAAAAGCTCAACAACAGAGATTTTAAACTGTAAACTGTAAACTGTGAACTGTAAACTGTTAACTGTTAACTGTACGGAGGCACCCATGGAACTAAAAGATGCAATTCAAAAAAGACGCTCGGTAAGGGGATTCGACTCAAAGCGGGATGTTTCTGAAGATGAACTGAATAAAATTCTCGAGGCGGGAAGGTGGGCGCCATCCTCCGGCAACAGTCAGTGCTGGAATTTTTATGTTGTGAGGGATGTCGGGATAAAACAACAGCTTGCGACTAAAGCTGGCCACCAGCAGTTCATTGCCGACGCGCCGCTTGTGATAGTTGTTGTCGCCGATCTTCAAAAGAGCGAGAGCTCATTTGGTGAACGGGGACGGGAGACTTATGCCCTGCAGGATACAGCCGCGGCTATAGAGAATATGCTCCTCACTGTTACCGACCTCGGACTTTCAAGCTGCTGGATCGGGGCATTTGACGAGGAGAGGGCACGGGAAATTCTGGATCTTCCTGTTCATATGAGAACTGTAGCAATGCTCCCGATAGGTCTGGGTGACCAGAATGCAACAAGACCTCCCTCCAGAAAAGCGCTGTCTGAGATTGTGACTTACATCTGAAAAAGGTAGATAGGCTGTAGGTGTTTAGGGTGATAGGAAAACCTATAAAAATGTCATAAACGTTGTCGATTTTTTTGCTTATGGCCTAACAGCCTTCAGCCTAAATAACCTAATTGTCCATCCTTGCTTTTTTCATAAAAAAAGCTTATTTTTGCGCCTGCAACAATGATAACCATCAAAAAAGGGGGGGGCATGAGAGAAGAAGAGGTGGGTTATGTCGAACATTGGTTTGGTCATCTCAATGTAGCTGGTATCAAGATCACCAATGGGGCTCTGAAGGTGGGGGACAAGATTCACATCAAGGGACACACATCCGATTTTACAATCACTGTTACATCGATGCAGGTGGAACATGACAATGTTCAGGTGGCGCCTCAGGGTTCCGATATCGGAATCACAGTGCCCGAACATGCAAGAATCCACGACAAGGTGTATAAGGTGCTAGAGGAAGAGTAGGGATAGTTGTATTATGGATGTAGGGGCAACCCCCTGTGGTTGCCCTTTAAATGGGTAGGCACGGGGGCCTACCCCTACAATTTTTTTCAGTGAACCGATAGTCGAAAACTAACACTAACTAGTATAGATAGATTATAATGCAAAACCTCACAGATGAGCAATTGGTGGTGGAGGTTAAAGGGGGAAGCAGGAACGCCTTCAATGAGCTGGTGCGCCGGTATCAGGACAGGATCTGGCGAATGGTGCATAAGTATGTCTTCGATGCGGAGGAGGCCAAAGAGGCGACTCAGGAGGTCTTTTTGAGGGTTTATCGCGGCATCTCAACATTCAGGGGAGATTCAAAATTTTACACATGGATTTATAGGCTGGCTATCAATACGAGTCAGGAATTCAGGCGGAAGGGATATAAGGAGGGGGTCAAGAGGAACAATTTCAAGGTCCATGGAGATATACAGGGTGATAATGTCGAACAACACAAAGGCGTAAGTGGTCTTGAGGCTGCCCAGCTAGTGGATGAGCTGCCTGAAAAACAAAAAAGGGTTGTGCTGCTGAGGATATACGAGGGATTGAGCGTGGCCGAGACAGCCGAAGTTTTAAATACATCGGAGGGGACTGTGAAAAGCAATCTCTTCAAGGCGCTGGCGACTTTAAGGAGAAAGTTTGTAAATGAAGAGGCTTGAACAGGAAATCGTGATGGAATATCTGCATGAAGATATCAAGAGATATCGTCATGATAGTTTTCCCGGCGATCTTGTGAAAACGCTGGAGGCTAAGTTACTTCCAAAGGATGTCGTGGAGTATGTGAATGATAAATATCCGGGCGATCTTGTTGCGGATCTCTCTGCAAAACTAGATTCGGTTTGGGAGGGCGGCGCGGAAGATGAACTCAAAAAGATTTTGTCGAAGGATGTTTCCCGGTATCGTCAAAGCAAATTTGAAGGTCAGCTCATCACAGATCTTTCTCAGAAGATAGATGAGGAAGAAGAGGAAAAGGGATCGGGAAATGTGATATGGCTCTTTCCGAAGTTTCTCTTTTCAAAGCAGGTGATGGCGATTGCTGCCGCTGTTGTTCTGGCTCTTGCGGTCTGGATTGCTATTCCCCGGGAAAAAGTTGTATCGCTTTATCCGGAGGAGAGGGGCTTTGCGATGAGAGCGGGAGATGTCATGCAGAGGGATGATTTTAAAAAGACAAATGTTCTATATTCAAGAAATGCTACTTATAGCGTCAGGGGGTAGATATGAGATATGCGTCCCATCTTTTGGTTTTGATTTTTGTAGCGGCCTCACTTTTAACATTCGTAGGAGGGTGCAAGACTAAAACGGAATTAGAGCCGCCAGAGATCGTTTCGATGGAGGATTATCGAAACCGAATTCAGGCGACGATTGACCTCGGTTCGGATTCGACGAGGATGCTCGTCTCAGGTGTTCACGATCTGATCGATGTCATGGATGAA
>JBDRGF010000024.1:0-38752 GCA_043818055.1 Pseudomonadota bacterium
TGGTCAGTTGTGGAGCTATCGTACAGAGGGATGGGCCAGAGCATTTTTCGAGAGGTGGAAAGAGGGACTCAAGTGGCAGCGCCTCACGCCATACCGGAAATTTGCAGAAATGATAGAGCGTCATTGGGACGGGATCGCCTCGTATTGTCATCCGGAGAACAAGGTGAGCTTGGGTTTTGTAGAAGCGGTCAACAACAAGATACGGGTATTGCAGCGAAGCGCGTATGGTTACAGGGATGAGGAATATCTGGAACTCAAGGTTATCACATCTTTTTTGCCGCCGTTATGAAGCGGTTTCTAAAAAAAGCATTTTGTTAAAGAGCTAGTAAAGGGATGTAAGCAGGGTTATCCACATTGCGCAGTGAAGGAACCGTAAAAGTTCCGTAACGTAGCATTGTGGGTAACCCGTCATATTGCGACAAATCCGGCAGATTCTCTCCGCTGACTTTTTGGCCACGACAAAGCATCGTTAAAAGTTCCATGTCATTTTGAAGTTTCTAAAATGGATGAGATATCCACAAGAACGACACTGTGGATGCCGCAGTCGGAATCTTCAGGAATTCCTTGGTGCGGCTGCATTATAGGTTCTTGTGGATATCTCTCATCTTAAAGATCTGCATCTAAAATTCTTCTTTTATAAGCGCTTTTGCTGTTGAATAATTTTTGTATCGCCCTCACTCCTCGCAAATGACCCACTCAAATCGTCATTGAGCCCTTTTTTTGAACTTTACTGTTCAGCATCATCAAAAGGTAATTAATGCTTTCAAATTATGAATGATTTAAAAATGAAATTCTGATATATCATCCCACATGAAACCGACAAATACAGCGAGACGATTTAATACATTTGGTGGAGTCTTCACGCCATGCGTACTGACAATTCTTGGCGTCATCATGTTCATGCGCTCCGGCTACGTGCTTGGCAACACTGGGCTTTGGGGAGCGCTCATAATCGTAGCACTTGCAAATGTGATAACGCTTCTGACCGCCCTCTCCCTTTCCGCCATATCGACAAATCTCGAGGTCGGTGGAGGTGGTGTCTATTTCATGATCTCCCGCGTACTCGGACCCTCTTATGGAGGAGCGATCGGCATCTCGCTTTTCTTCGCGCAGACGGTCTCCGTCGCCCTCTACATTATCGGTTTCACAGAAGCGCTCACAACTAGTTTCCCATTACTTCTCGCTTATAAAACGATCATCGCATCCGGCACATGTATTGCATTATACATAATAACGATGGTCGGGGCTGACTGGTCGATCCGCATCCAGTACTTCGTCCTTGGAATCCTTCTCGTTGCTGTCGCTTCGTTTATGATCGGAGGAATCATCCACTTCGATCCGGCTATACTCAACCAAAACTTAAAACTTAATCCCTCTACCCCTATCGGTTTCTGGATTGCATTTGCTATCTTCTTTCCGGCCGTCACAGGCATCACTGCCGGCGCCAATATGTCGGGAGATCTCAAAGAACCGGGAAAGGCGATCCCGCTCGGAACACTCGCTGCAATCGGCATTACATTTCTTATATACTTAGCCCAGATGTTTGTGATGGCCGGATCGATATCGCAGGAAAATCTCATCTATCAGGGGTTTGAACTTCTCAAAAGCAATTCGCTCGTACCCTTATTTGTTATAGCCGGAGTTTTCGCGGCAACACTCTCCTCAGCAATGGGAAGTTTTTTGGGAGCGCCTCGCATCATGCAGGCCTTGGCACGCGATCATATCTTCACGCTCTTCGATCCTCTTGGAAAGGGGAACGGATCGAATCAGGAACCGAGGCGCGCAATTACGCTTACATTCATCATCGCCATGGTCTTCATCGTATTCGTCGAGCTTGATGTTGTAGCCAAGATAATAACCATGTTTTTCATGATCACATACGGAATGATGAACTTTTCAACTTACTATGAAGGCTTCAGCCGCAATCCATCATTCAGGCCTACATTCCGATTTTTCCACTGGACTTCAGCTCTGCTCGGAACGCTTTTTTGCTTCGGCGTTATGCTGCTCATCAGCCTAAAATATGCGATTCTTGCACTGGTCATCTTTGCTATCATTTATAAATATGTCAGAAAAAAAGCTACAGAGAACAGATGGGGAAGTTCCGAGAGAGGATACCTCTTTGAGAAGACGAGGCGTGCGCTTTTAAAACTTGAAGAGACCAGCTTTCATGCGAAAAACTGGAGACCGCATATAGTCGTCTTCTCAACCAATCCGCGCACGCGATTCAACATGGTCAACTTCGCCGACTGGCTGGAATGCAAACATGGAATCTTAACCCTCGCGCAATTGATACCCGGCGAATTGAGCAAGATGCTACCGAAAAAAGAGGCGGCGTTAAAAGAGCTTAAAGAATTTATCAAGGAATATAAACTCGATGCATTCGCTGAAGTCGATATAGTATCTGAAGATTTTCTGTCGGGACTCGCAACCTTCCTGCAAAGCTATAGCATTGGAGGTCTTAAACCAAACACTGTACTCTTTGGGTTACCTGAAGATTCAAAGAAATCGATCCGATTTATGGAAATTCTCAATATCTGTCAGGAGCTCAAAAAAAATATTTTAATACTCTATACGCCAACTGTTCAAATCGACATCAAAAAGAGAAATAAGAGAATCGATATCTGGTGGGGAGGGACAAAGAATGGCAGCCTGATGGCTATATTCGCTTATCTCCTCTCTCAGAATCAGGAATGGACAAATGCTGAAATCAGGTTCTTAAGAATCGTATCCGAAGAAAAGAACAAACAGGAAGCTCAAGCGCTGTTTGATAAAATCATAAAGCGCTCCCGCATAGATGCTAAAGCTCAGGTATTCACCGGCGCTGATACGCCATGGGATGTCATACTCAGAGAATCTGCAAATTCTGATCTGATATTGATGGGAATGCAGATCCCGGAAACCGGACAGGCCGAACAATATCTGAGTGAAACAGCGAAATTCGTGGAACAATTGCCAACCACCCTCTTCGTCAATTCGACAGGAGAGGCGGATATATTTGCTTAAATACAGTGTAGGAGTGTTTGAGTGTAGAAGTGTTTAAGTTTTGTAATTCCTTAATACAAATACAATTTATACGCTTCTTACTGTGCGGCCGTAGCGGCGGCGGAACATCTTTTGGCGGGAGTGGGTGCTTTGAGAGGTCGTTCTGAAGCTGTCGTCAATGCTGTTTTCGTCTGCGCATTGCAAACACAACCAGTTGCCTCTGATTAAACGGTTTCTATGATTATAGCGCTCCACATCGGGAGCGGTCTTCTGGCAGTTCTCGCAGATCGTCTGGATGTGTTCCTTTTTGATTGCGGCATCGGATTTCTTGAGAAGACTCTTGGTCGCCTTTTCACGTTTATCCTCTTTTGTCTCGTACTTCACGGGATTGATGCCGGCTTTCATAAATGCGTCTTTTAATTGCTTCATATGCGCCGTTTAGTCGATTTGGTAAAAAAGTCAATGCTATTCGCCTATTTCGATTCGATCTCAAACTTCTCCTCAAGCCTAACAGGATAGTATGACAGCTTTGATTTTCTTAAGCCTGCTATTCCCATATCCTGCTCAAGATTGATAAATTTGAAAGAGCTAAAGTCCTCTTGGCAGGCCTTTGTCAAAAGGTACTGGGATACTCCCGGATAGTCCGGGTGAAAATAGAATAATGGGACTGTGACAACATCGTCATTCAGAATAGATCCTGTTATGAAAGCAATGCATTCACCCTTATTGAAAACAGCCGAACCTGACAAACCATATTCATGAAAGTACTTAAAACAATCTTTCAACACGAAGCGCTGAAAGAAATGGGAGATGCCGACATCCCTGCTGTTTGCTTTGTGAGACCAGATGTCGAAAAGGGAAAGGACATCATTCATATGCTTTTTTTTGAGTTCAACAACTTCACAATCAGGATGCTTTTTGAAAAATTTACCTATGTGATTTCGTTTACCATCAAATTTTCTTCCTTTAAGCTCTGAGAGCTCCAATGTTGAATATACATAATCAAACTCATCGCGAAGTTTTATAATATTATATTTTTCACTTTCAATATTTGAAACAAACCCCTTTGAAGCGCAAAATATTTTATCACAATTTCTTAGACAAAGATCTAATGTCTCTTCGATTCGGTGATCTCCTAACGGTTCATAAAAATAGTTTTGCCCGTCGAGGGTAGATATTTTGAGACACAAATTATCATTTATAATAGTATAGCTGAAAAATTTACGCCACATCATGATATTTGTAAGCGAGAGTTCACAAATTGTGCGAGGTGCATTTTCAAGATAGCCCCTTACAAGATCAAGATCATCGATCGTAAGAAGTTTAAAGAGCGGATACTTAGCTTTCATATTATCGTCTCACCATACACACGCATTTATTGGGTATGCAATCTTTGCATCCAAACTGTTCTCTCGCGGGAAGTTTAGGGTCAAAATTGACAACCTCAAAACTGACTCTTCTGAAAAAATCAGGGATGATCGTATAAAGATATACAGACTTATCCGTTTTATCCAAGAGCATCTTAATAAACCCGATCCCCAATCCTCTATTTCGCATATGCTTTGCAACACCCAGATAGCTCATAAAATGATATTCGTCAAAACATTGAACCTTCGCAACACCTACGATTTCCTTTTCAAATTTCACAACCCAAAAATCACCCTCCTCAATAGTAACGCTTGGAAAATTGAGCTCTTCGAGAAGGTTTTTAACACCTTCATAATCAACCTCATTTGCTTTTTCGTATTTGATCATGAGATGGTTTTACTTCTTTTTTTGATTTTTCTCTCCTCTAACCACGCATACAACACAGGGACAAGAATAAGATTGGAAAGTGTAGCTGTCAAGAGCCCTCCTACTGTGGGGGATGCCATCGGCTTCATTATTTCCGATCCCGTGCCAGTTGAAAACATCACTGCCATGAGGGCGATGATGGTTGTCGCTGAGGTCATCATAGCAGGCCTCACTCTCAGAAGAACACCGTCCAGCACCGTTTTCCTGATATCCTCTATTGTTTTTGGCACCCTCTTTTTGAACAGGTCGTCGAGGCACGACAAGAGCACGACCGCATTGTCTGTCGCAACTCCGAAGAGCGCGATGAAGCCCACCCAGACCACAGTTGAAAATCTGTAGTTGAGCAGAAAAAGCAGTATGATGCCTCCCATGAGCGACACAGGAATCCCTGAAGCAAGAATGAGGAGGCTGCTGAACTTTTTGAAAGCCATGTAGAGCAGAATCATTATCACAGCCAGAGAGATGATGAGCGAGGGGATCAGCCTTGCCCTTGATTCCATCTCAGATTCAAATTGTCCCGACCAGGAGATGTAATAACCGGTCGGTAGCACCAGCTTTCCATCGTCGATCTGTTCCTTCACGGCTTTCTTAGCATCCTTAACAAAATCGATGAGGCCTATTTTAGACTGATCGACGTTGACGAATATCCTTCCATACGTGAGCGTATTCTCTGCATTTATGACAGCGGGGCCTGAGACCTTTTTGAGGGTTGAAATTTGAGCCAGAGGTATGTGAGAACCATCCGATGTCGGCACAAATATTCTCCCCAGAGCCTCTGGGCTGTCGCGCAACTCCCGCATGTATCGTACCCGAACCGGATATCGTTCCCTTCCCTCAACTGTCGTGGTCAGGTTCATGCCACCGATGGCGGTCATGATGACAGCCTGAATATCGTCTACCTTTATTCCGTAACGCGCCGCCTTTTCTCTATCGATCTCAATTTCAAAGTAGGGTCGGTTTGAGACTCGCTCAGCATATGGACTCACTGCACCTTTTACGTCGCTTACTATCTTTTCGATCTGGGTCGCAATTTCGACGATCTTATTGAGATCGGGACCGAAGACTTTTATGCCAACAGGTGTCTGAATGCCTGTAGCCAACATATCGATGCGATTTCGTATCGGCTGCGTCATGATCGGGCTGACACCGGGCATTCGAGTCTTCTCCTGTATCTCATGAATCAACTTCTCTCTCGTCATTCCCTTGCGCCAGTGTTTTTCGTCCTTAAGATGAATGATCGACTCGATCATGACCACAGGGGCAGGATCGGTCGCAGTCTCCGCGCGTCCCAATTTTCCAACGACCCATTCCACTTCCGGAAATTCATTTTTGATGATCACGTCCTGTTTCTTCATCACATCCATCACCTGAGTTAGCGACGCCCCGGGCAACAAGACCGGCATAAAGAGAAGATCTCCCTCGTTAAGAGGGGGCATGAATTCCTGCTTCATCAATGAGCCGAAGAGAAGACCTGTTGCAAGAATAGATATTGCAATGATAACGACTGAGGCCTTGTGCTTCAATGACCATATGACTGTAGGTTTGAATACTTTATAAAGCGCTCTCGCTGTCCTGTTATCTTCAACAGGTCTTAGCTTCCCTCGCAAGAGGTAGTAACAGAGCGTCGGAAGCAGGACTAAAGCGATCACGGCAGCGCCCATCATCGCGAAGGTCTTCGTGAAGGCAAGAGGCCTGAAGAGTCTTCCTGCCTGTCCGGTGAGGACGAAAACGGGAATAAAACCAACTATGGTCGTGAGAAGGGCAAAAAGAACCGGCTTGCCCACCTCCTGAGCTCCGCTGATGCATGTTTCCAATCTTTCTTTGGAACTCAATTTTTCCGAACCTGTTTCCTTTCTTCTTGTAGTCAGACGCCTGTAGATATTTTCTACCAATACGCAGCCCGAATCGACCATGACACCGATGGCGATAGCGATTCCTCCAAGCGACATGATGTTGGCATCGACCCCGATGAGGCGCATCAGAATAAACGCGATCAGAATTCCGATCGGCAAGACTATTGAGATGACAACGCTCCCCCAAACATGAAGCAGGAATACGACTATCACAAATACTGTGATAATGATTTCTTCAATCAACGCAGTTTCAAGCGTTTTGATGGATCTATGAATGAGGCCGGTCCTGTCATAGAAGGGAATTATTTTTACGCCCTCAGGCAATCCCACGGATAATTCAGTTATCTTTTTCTTCACCCGCTCGATAACCTGCAGCGGATTTTCGCCGTAGCGCATCAGGACAACGCCGCCTGTAACCTCGCGACCTTCTTTATCCAACGCATTTCTTCTGAACTCAGGGCCGACTGTCACCGTTGCAATGTTCCTGACATAGATTGGAACGCCGCCCTTTGCTCCGATCACGATATTTTCAATATCGGAAGAATTCTTGATAAACCCTACACCGCGAACGATGAACTCAGCCCCACCCTCTTCAAAGACCTTTGCGCCGACATCTATATTCGATTTTTGAACGGCATCGATCACCGCATTCAATTTTATGTCATGGGCGATGAGCTTGTCGGGATCGACATCTATCTGATACTGTTTGACGTAGCCGCCCACAGATGCGACTTCAGAGACACCTTCGACAGAGGTGAGTTGATAGCGAACATACCAATCCTGTATAGACCTCAAATCTGCGAGGTCGTAATCATCACCTTCGACGGTGTACCAAAATAATTGTCCCAAAGCTGTGGCATCCGGTCCCAACGTAACCGTCGCACCATCCGGCAGACCCTTCTTGGCAAAATCGAGCCGCTCTAGAACGCGCGTCCTTGCCCAGTAGTAATCGGTATCATCTTTGAAGATCATATTGACGAGGCCAAAACCAAACGCGGATGAAGACCTGACGACCTTCACTTTTGGAGTTCCCATAAGGCCGGTTGTAAGCGGATATATAACCTGATCCTCAACATCCTTTGGACTGCGTCCCGGCCAATCCGCATAGACTAAGACCTGCAGCTCGCCGATATCCGGAATCGCATCGACAGGGGTCTTTATCATTGCAAAATATCCCCAGACGATAATCAACATGAAAGTAGCTATCACTAAAAACCTGTTCCTAAGACAGAGCTCGATAACTTTATTGATCATAAATTTCTCCGAAAATTATCAGTGATTGTGAACAGGAGCCGTCGTTTCGTCCTGTTTATCGCTGTCGGGCTTTCCCTCAGAACCCAATGCGCCACCGTAAGCGGATGCCGCTGTGCCCGATATCTGACTCTGTGAATCTATTAAAAAGTTGGCCTTCGTCACCACCATCTCCCCTTCCCTTGCACCTTTTAGCACGGGGTAATACTTGTTCGCTTTCCCATCTATTATGGATACCGCCTCAGGACCGATCGCGATCTCGCGGCCTTCATAAGTGCCGTTACCCTTATCAAACCATACAATCTTTCTCATACCTGTATCCAAAACAGAATCCTTCGGAATGGCCAACACCTCTCCATCATCCGAATCGGAGTAATTACTTTTGACAACGATATCGACATACATATCCGGTTTCAGTTTTAATTCCTTATTATCGACCTCGGCCCTGAATTTTAGAGATCTGGTCTTCGGATCGAGCACAGGATTAATAGATGACACTGTTCCTTCAAACTCCTCTCCGGGAAGGGCTACGGTTGTGATCTTTACAGTCTCCCCCGGTTTTAGCCAGCTCTGTTCATATTCGTAAATGTCACCGTAGATCCACATCTTCTCTTCCGGCAAGATAAGGCTGGTATGAATTTTGTGCGTCTTCCTCAAGTTCTCAATCTGATCGTCACCAAGCCCCAACAGCTTAAGTTTTCTCTTTGCAGATTCTACCAGCTCCTGAGATCGAGCTGTGATTTCTGAGATGCCTGAGTGTCTAATTTTATCGAGCGCTTTAATGGACGAAACATACTCCTCTTCAGCAACGGCGAGTTCGGGATCATAGGCTACCCTCCCGACAGTCCGTATCTCTTTGAAAAGATTGAGTCTCCTCACAGGCTCGATCCTGACACCTGCAAGCCTGGCCTCTTCCCCTTTGATCTCAACTCTGCCGGCAACTCCCCGCAGCTTATCGGCCTCAGC
Source organism: Pseudomonadota bacterium (assembly GCA_043818055.1). Taxonomy (GTDB): domain Bacteria; phylum UBA10199; class UBA10199; order 2-02-FULL-44-16; family JBDRGF01; genus JBDRGF01. The sequence goes on from JBDRGF010000024.1 coordinate 8,850, forward strand.
CTTTGATATTTTTTTTAATGGCATTCCGCAGATAGGACATTTCATTCCCGGCACACCTTTTATGGAGAAGACATGCTCTTCGCCCTCCATGCCACAACCGTAATAACTATCGTCGCTTTGAGGTTCTTCATACACGGGTACGTAATCCATCCCCATCTCATCTTTTGCTGGAACGCTCGAAGTTATAGCCGGGTTCATGGGGTTTCGATAAAACAGAATCTTCTTATCGGCTCCCTGCTCTTTTGTTTCCTTGTACACGGGAATTAGTTTCATATTGCAGATGGGACAGTTGACATTCCCCTTCTCATATTCCTCTGGAGAGATCCGAACACTCGGATGCATCCCGCAAGTGTAATAGAGGATATTGTTTTCAGATGCTGCATGATCGTGTCCGCAACCCCTGAAAGAAAAAAACAGAACAACAGCGATGATAACAACAAGGAAAAGCACTCCGATTAAATACATTCTTTTTCCAGACATTGTATCCTCCTTATAAATCCTCTCCCACCACACGCTCCATCTGGGCGATCGATTTCTGATAATCCGCAACCGCTTTATAATAGGTAAGCCTCACCTGCAAAAGCGTCCGCTCAGAATCGAGCCAATTCAGAAAATCAACTTCGCCGGATTCATAACCGACCTTCGCAGCGTCAAAGGACTGCTGGGCCTGTGGTATCAGTGCATTCTTGTATAAATTGATAACATCCTTGCCTGAGTTTATTCTATAGTAGAGGCTCTCAACTTCGTATTCGACTCTGTTTTTTGTATCCACATAATTTTCTTTCGCAGCTTGCAATACCGCCTTTTTTTCTTTCACCTGTGCATTGATTTTATTAAGCCATATCGGAATATTCAGCGAGACGGTGCCCAGCCATGCATCTTTGCCGTTATTCTGCACTGCAATGTTCCCTTTATCTATAAATGTATAGTCAAATCCAAAAGTAAAATCGGGAACGTAATTGAGTTTCGCCAAAGTCCTTTCATTTTGAGCCTTTTCAATTGCGATCTTGGCACCTTTGAGTTCCTGCCTTGAGATGCCTGCCATACCGCTTAGATCTTTAAGTGAATGGTTGAATTCCGACGTGTTGAGATTTACCACGTTGTCAAAAGAGGAATTTCTGTCTCTGTTCAGGAGGCTGTTCATCTGTGAAACAAAACTTTTGCGGTTTTCGTTTAAAGTATAAAGCTTTTCGATCAGCTCAGAAATAGCTACCTGCGTTTTTATCACATCCTGCAGTGGAGCCAGCTTCGATTCGTATCTTTTTTTGGCAACTCTTTCCAGACTTTCGAGAATAGCCTTTTCCCCTTCGGTGGTCTGGATCGCCTTATCGACCCAGTAAATATCGTAATAAACTAATTTGACATTCTTGATCAATTCTCTCTCAGTCGCCTCGTACTCCTCTTTGAATATCTCAGCTGACTTTTTCTGCGATCTCCCCTGAACTACAAGCTTAGCGGGAAATGGAATTTTCTGGGAGGCCCCCACCTTGTGTTTCATCGGGCCTACCCTCGTCTCAACGCTCTCCCCATAATATCCATAATGAGCCGTCGGATCAGGAAGAGATCTCGACTGCGTGATTTTATATTTTTCAGCTTCCCAGGAACTTCGCGAGCCAAATATTTGTGGATTGTTATTCAGAGCCTCATCTACCAATGAATCAAGGCGGGTCTTGTCGGCAGCCAGGGCTGCATTAGACGTAAGGACAAAAGTGGTTCCTATCAGAATTGAAATTATATGCCCTATCTTCATCGTCGCCACTCCTCCGTCATCTGATGAATCTGTCGATCGAGTCTATCAGTTCATCAATCTTTTGAGCACCTTTTTTTTCTTTTATCGACTCTACCACACAGCTTTCGATATGTCGTTTCATTATTATGAGAGCAACCTTCTCAAGTGCACGACGCATAGCATTGACCTGTGTCATCAGATCTATGCAATACTTGTCCTGTTCGATCATCCTCATCAATCCCTTGATCTGCCCCTCAACTTTTTTTAATCTCATAAGGGATTGCTCTTTAGTCGACTTATCTATCATCTTCGCGGCTCCTCATTCGATTGAAACAACACATTAAACCATATACCCCTATAGGGTATATTTAGTGAAATGTCAAACCATTCGCCAAACGATATTTCTGTTTGCATGAACTATTTCAAAAGCATATCTTACTTTGATAAATAATATGAAAAACACATACATTTACATCTCCGTCGCTATTTCGGCGTTACTATTTGGCGCAGCGACACCTCTCAGCAAGCTTTTGCTCGATGAGATGCACCCTGTCATGCTCGCCGCCCTCTTTTATTTTGGGGCTAGCTTAGCCATGCTTCCATTTTCATTGCCAAAGCTGAAAGCCGAATGGAGAGTTTTAAAAACAGACAGAAAAGACGCCCTTTATATTTCAGGATCAATAATCTTTGGAGGTTTTCTCGCTCCACTCGCCCTTCTTTTCGGAATTAAAATGATGTATGCCGGGAGCGCGTCACTTCTTTTAACGCTTGAAACTGTCACAACATCCTTTTTCGCATGGTTCTTTTTCAAAGAGCATATCAGCAAAAGGATGATACTCTCATCCATCCTTTGCATCACAGCCAGCATAATCCTTTTGTTTCAGGGGAATTTTCAGGTGAACTTTGGAGCTATCCTTGTCATCGCAGCGACGATTTTCTGGGGGTTAGATAACAACTTCACAGCATCCATCGCAGGAATATCCTCATCGACAACTACTTTTCTAAAAAGCCTCTTCGGCGGGCTCTTAAATTTACTCCTCGTATGGAGCATTGCCAGCCTCGATGCACAATTTTTTAACGTGATACTTGCGCTTTTAGTTGGTGCTTTCGCATATGGCGTTAGCATAAAACTTTACATCCATTCTGCCCGGATTCTGGGAGCCGCCCGTTCCCAGATAATCTTCGCAATCAATCCATTTTTCGGAGTCATCCTTTCCTTCCTGATATTCTCCGACCCTGTCGGGATCAGATTTTTGGCAGCGCTCTTACTCATGATCATATCGGTGATCCTCCTCTACGGTGAAAGGCATGCGCATTACCATTTTCACGAGGAGACAGAACACGTCCATGATCATACGCATTTGGACGATCATCACACGCATGAACACAGATCGATTTCAAAAGACGACAAGCACTCCCATCCTCATAAGCACTCGAAAATACTTCACGAGCATCCTCACATGCCTGACATCCACCATAGACATGGCCACGAGGATTAACCCTTGAGTTATCTCATGAAGTGATTTAGCTACTCTCCGATGACTCTAACAGACAAACAGAGAGATCGGTACATTCGACACATCACCCTCAAAGAGATCGGTGCCGATGGGCAACAAAGATTGCTCAATGCCAAGGTTCTGATCGTAGGTGTCGGCGGGCTTGGATCTCCGGCTGCGCTATATCTTGCTGCAACTGGCGTCGGTACTATCGGCATAATGGATGGTGATAAGATCGATATCAGCAATCTCCACAGGCAGATACTGTACACAACTGATGACGTTGGAAAACAGAAGGTCGATGCTGCGAAGATAAGGCTTGAATCCATGAATCCAGATGTGAAAATCATAGCTATAGATGAAAGATTAAGCAAATCAAACGCTGAGCAAATCGTTAGGGATTACGATTTTGTGATAGACGGATGTGACAACCTTCCTACAAAATTTCTGATCAACGATGTGTGTGTTAAAAATAAAATCGCGTATTCACACGCGGGGATCACCTGTCTCAAGGGACAGACATTCACATATACTCCTGGATCGACATGTCTAAGATGCATTTTTCCGGACAAGACCCCTCCCCCACCGTCCTGCACAAGGACCGGAGTATTAGGCGCACTGCCTGGAATTTTGGGTGCTATACAAGCCATCGAGGCGATAAAATTTCTGACGGGAATGGGAGAGCTTCTCACCAACAAACTTCTGACCTGCGATTCAACAACTATGGAATTTAGAACGATTGATTTAAAACGGAATAGTGAGTGCCCGTTTTGCTTTCAAAATTAAATCAAGTTTCGCGAATCCACATTAGCCATATCTAGTAACAATACAAAATCAACATGAAGCAAGTAATTCAACGTATTACGAACTCATTGAGGCTTATAAACTAATTCCAAGGGTAATTCTGCAATAGTTTTCCATGAGTTATTATTTTTTTGTTCAATGCTAAAATAATATATACCAGCCTGCTTCAACATAATACCACTCAATTCCATTTTTATCCTTTGCCTTGTCTTCTTCATATCAATTGATAGAGGTGCCTTAGCCAAAATATTATCACTGCCATCTGGGTTTTTCAACTTCATGCGAATCGTTAATTTATTCGACGACTTTTCAGCACTATTGTAAAAATAAGAACATAAAGAGAACTGGGGTAATACAACAGGTAATGTCGAACATGTCACTTGTTCTATGCAGTTGATCAAACTTACATTATTTGTAGTATTATCGATGATCGTTCTTTCACAAATTACACTCCATCCGTGTTTTATCATAAATAACCTCCTGCCGTTTTCCTTTTATCGAAAGGTAAAATTTTCATAGTAGCATTTGAATTCAATTTAATATTATCTTTATTTTCCGCTGGTATACTCTTGTTGTCAGAATCATTATTTTTCCTTAACAAATCTCGATTAATAACTTCTTGAGAAAAAAAGCTCATTGTTTTTTGAAGATTCTTTTCAACTTTTTCAATTTCTAAAACTTTACTTAACATATATATTACATAAGAGTTGAGCGATATACCCTCAATCTTTGCCAATTGTGACAATTCTCGGTGTAAAGCTTTAGGAGTTCTTAGCCGAAATTCTCCACTATATTCCTCTAGCGCTCTAGAATTAGGAATTTCCTGATTGTCCTCCTTTAATGATTCGACACACGCTTTAATTGCATCTTTTACCTCTCGAATTGCATCTTCGGGTTTTTTGCCAAAGGCGCTAACACCGGGAAGTTCAGGAACAATTGCAATGTATCCTTCATCTTCTTTACTCCACTGTAATATTATAGAATAATTGGACATAAAAACCTCCGGCATAATTAATTTAAATTTGGACACAAATTGTTAATATCAATAAATTCAAGCAATTGTCTTACTTGATAAGGTTTTGCCTTTCCATCCTTAGTCTTTTGTAACGACAAGCCGTTACGAGGTGAACCTTTTATCTTTGTGTGTTGTATCCAAATGTGATCTCCATTTTGGCGCTTAAATTCAAAACCTACTAGTTCAGCTAGTTTGAGTAGATCATTAAAACGTATGTTTGATGGACTATTCCTTGCCTTTCTGTACAACTTAACCAACTTATCCATACAAATAGTGGTACCATATATGGTGACATTGTCAAGCCTTAATTGACTGACCTTTGGACACAAGTCTGTGATGCTTGAGAAATATGATTTACAAGAGATAATGAAATGATTTTTTCATTTTTTTGTCATTCCCTAGATCAGCGGGAATCCAGCATAAATTCAACCTAATCTGGATCCACATCGGGGTACGGGATGACATTCTAGGCTCACAAAGCCGCCTTAAAATTAGCTGTCCTGACCTTTATTGAGTTATTACTAATAGTGTCCAATGATCAGTTAATAGAAGCAAACAGTAATTCAAAATCTATCTTAAAAATACAAGGGAAGAGATTCACTGACAGATGTAAACAAACCTTGCTATTTCTTCGGTCCAGTTTTTTAGAATTTGTCCGGCGAGGGGGCTTTTCGTCTCTTTGAAATACTCTTCAAGGATTTTTCTGAGCATCCTCCCTCTTTCTTCTGTAAGTTTGATCGCTTTTGAACACACATCGGGATGCAGATATGTCGGGGCATCGTCATTTGAATCATAAATATAAAGCTCTCCACCCGTCATTCCGGAGCCGAGGCATCTACCGCATCTTCCAAGCACAACCCCTGTTCCCCCTGTCATGTATTCGAAGGCATATTTACCGACACCTTCACAGACCAAAATCGCGCCAGAGTTTCTCACGCCAAACCGCTGTCCAGCCTTTCCGGCAACAAAAAGATTACCTCCTGTTGCACCATATGCAGCCGCGTTTCCCACAAGATGTCTTACTTTGCCATCAACGCTTTTCTGTGGAGGGACAACAACGATGCTTGCATCCCCGCTCATAGCCTCCCCGACGGCATCGTTCACATATCCCTTCATGCGTAATTTCATTCCGTTCGTCGCGCCAAAGCCAAATCCGTGGCCGGCATATCCATCAACTACTATCTCGATCTTTCCTTCACCGATTGCTGAACGCATCGCGAGCTCACCAGCGAGGGTCGCTCCAATAGCATGTTCGAAATTTTTTAATCTCATTTTAATAAGGGATTTCTTGATTCTCCCTTCAACAACATCTCGAGCCAGATCGAGAATCTCTTTATTCCTCTTGGAAATTATTTTTTCAGGAGATGGTTTTGTCTTATCTAAAGCATCCACATTATCCGATAGATTCAGGAGCAAATCTGTCAGATCGAGTTTGTCCCAGCGGGGATTACCTGAAGTTCTTTGCTTCAAGAGGTCAACTCTCCCGACAAGCTCTCTTGGGTGTTTGAGCCCGAGCTTCGACAAAATAAGTCGAAGATCGGAGCCTAAGCATTCAAGATAACGCATCACTCCGTTCTTCGCTTCAACATAGCGCTCATGAATTTCATGATCTGTCTGAATGTTCTTAGATTCATCTGTCGTAGTCGCAATTCCAACCGGGCATTTGCCCTTATTGCAACCTCTGCAGCAAATGCATCTCTCAGCAACGAGAAGCGCCGTTCCAAGTGCGAACTCATCCGCGCCGAGCGACATAATTTTCGCGGCGTCGAGACCGCACTTAATTCCACCATCCGCCCGCAACCTCACATGAGATCTGATACCGCTTGCACAGAGATATTGATGGACTTCGCTCAATCCCCGTTCCAAAGGAATGCCCGCATGAGCAATGCTACCGCTCGCTGCCGCTCCAGTCCCACCGGTAAAACAGCTGATCGTGATTATATCCGCCCCCGCCTTCACAATCCCAACAGCGATGGTTCCTAATTTTGTTATGCTGGGAACCTTTACCGAAACCAAAGCTTTTGGATTGAGCTGTCTTATGTTGAAGATGAGCTGTGCCAAATCTTCGATACTGTAGATATCATGATGCGGCGGAGGACTGATGAGATCTATTCCAACTTTAGTCTTTCTTATCCGCGCGATCTCTTCGTTCACCTTTGCCCCCGGCAAGTGTCCACCTTCACCCGGCTTGGCTCCCTGCCCGATCTTGATCTCGATCTCATCGGCGTTGACAAGATATTTTGCATCGACGCCAAACCGGCCTGAAGCTATCTGCCGCGTCCTGCTTCGATCGAGCATCCACTCGCCATCTTTATTTCTGCGCTCATCCTCTCCACCCTCGCCGGAATTGGAATATGAATCGAAATGATTGAATGCGGCCGCAATGGCACGGTGTGCTGTAGAATGAAGCGCCCCATGCGACATCGCCGCACCGCGAACTGTCGTGCGTATTATCTCACTTACACCGGTCACATCATCAACAGCTATAGGGTTTTTATCATATGCAAATTCCAGCATATCACGAAGATAGACAGGCCCTGCCTCACTCAATTTTTCCAGAAAACGATCGTAATCTCCATTGGAGTTTCCATTTCTCGCAACAAATTGAAGGGGTTCCACGACATCCTTTCGATAGACCGATCTGTTCTGATTGCTCGAAATTGAATCTGTACTTGAAACCCTTTTCGCCACTATATCCTCATAGATATCCTCTATGGTAATTCCACCCAATCTCGAAACCGTGTCAGGGATATAATATTCGACCACTTCCGAAGATATGCCGATCGCTTCGAAGGGTGCCGAGCCTCGATAGCCGGTAAAAATAGTTATTCCCATCTTCGACATCACCCTTTTGAGCGTGTGAAGGAGCGCCAGAGTCGCCCTCTCAACTCCGCTTCCATCGGGAAATTCCTCAAATCCCTTAACGATGTTAAATATCGCGCATGGATTAACCGCTGTCGCGCCGTATGCCAGAAGGATGGCAAGATCGTGTCCCTCGTGCACCCCTGCGGTTTCCACGACTATACTCGCATCGCGCCGCAATCCGTTGGCGGCTAATGCTTGATGGATGGAGCTCACAACAAGGAGCATCGGAAGCGGTAATTTCTCTTTTAGTGTGGCTTCGAAATCTGAAATCACCAGAATAGAGGCTTTACGCTTTCGAATCAGGTCAAGCGCCTCCTCGGTAAGTTCGTGTATACGCCTCACTATATCCCTCGACTTGCCTCTGTCCATAAAAGTCGCATCCAATTTTACAGCCTTGAGGTATTCCTCTTTGGATGCAAAGAGGGAGGAGAGCTTTTCGTTGGTGAGCACTGGATGATCGAGCTTGTATTGCGGCCATGATCTGTAGATGCTCTTCCTGCTCAATACCGGCGATCGACCGAGAAATACGGTCAGATCGATCGCCTCACCCTCCCTGATCGGATCTATCGGCGGGTTTGTGACTACCGCGACTATCTGATGTAAAAAGCTATAGAGCCGCGAGTGATTTTTGCTGAATATCGCAAGAGGCTTGTCGTTTCCCATGCTATGAACCGCTTCTTTAGCATCCTTCACCATCCTTCGAAGATTCGATATTCTCTCCTGAGTCCAACCGAAGATATTCAGCACATGGCTTTGAAACTGCGATTGATCTTCGCTATTCTCCAAAGGAAGAAGATCAAGGCTGGCGAGGTTTTGAAAGTTGAGGCCTGTGCCCTTTAGAATCCAACCGGTCGTCTTTGAGGGAGAAATTAATTCACCCTCCTTCAGATCCACGACCATCATCTCTCCCGGCTCGAGCTGTCCATCGACGAGGATATTTTCGGGTTCGATTTCAATCACACCCATCTCACTTGAAATGATAACCCTACCATCGACAGTCCTTAGATATCTCAACGGGCGAAGTCCCATCCTGTCAAGGGCCGCAACCATAACCCTTCCGTCGAGGCCGACAACTGCGATTGGTCCCTCCCACGCACCGATCGTGCCAAGCGATCGGCGATTCGCTTCAAAGAATTTAACCTCCTGCTCGCTAAAATTCGATTCATCCCAGACGGGGGGACCATCCTGCGGATCGCTTCGTGAATTCCGTTGATGCCGTTTGCGGACATCATCTCCACAACCCTGTCAAACTGCGCGGAATCGCTGCCGTGGTTTATAAGCGTGTTACCAAGATTGACAGCACTCTCTGCATCCCTGATTGCGCGGCAGTTTGCTGTGATCGTATTTATCTCTCCATTGTGGGCAATAAATCTAAAGGGCTGAACGAGGTTCCAGTTTGAAAATGTGTTTGTTGAAAAGCGCCTGTGAGCGATCACAGAGTTTGTCACAAACGATGCATTTTTAAGATCGGGGTAAAAATCTGCAAGTTGATCCGCAGTTGCGAGCGCCTTATAAACAGTGGTGTATGGTGCCAGTGAAGCAACATTCAGCATGCCTGAAAAATGTTTTTCAATTTTAATCTTCACATCGTGCAGCACATTGAACAACTGAGACTCTCTGCGATGGCCTTTGGCTACCATGATTTGAAAAATGAGTGGTACATCCACACGCGCTCGCTTTCCAAGGCAGGATTCATCGAGAGGCACCTCTCTCCACCCAAGGGGAGAGAGTCCTTCCTTGAGAAGAATGACATCCATCTCCCGTTGCAAATGTCGAACATTTCTCTCAGCATGCAGAAAAAAAATCGTCCCGACGATGAGCGGCTCTTTTCGACTGGGGATATGCTTCATCGGTGCGATAAATCGCTCAAAATATTTGCGATCTGAAACCAATAGAAGGCCTGCACCGTCGCCGGTGTTATCTAAGGAACCGCCGCGATGCTCCATCCTGACAAGGCCATCTATCACCTGACGTACAATATCATGCGATGCCCTGCCGGACAGATCCGCGATCGCAAGTATGCCGCAACCTCCACGGCCAGCATCATCCCGGATCTCTTCAAACTTTTTCTTAAGAATATTTGACGTAGCCATCCCCACCTCATTAGGCTTATTGAAGCTAAATGAGCATCTATTGTTCATTTCCAAAATTTGCAATTGATTTGTTGTGCGATCAATCTACCGGTGAGAACTGATCCTTGCCGACGCCGCAGACCGGGCAGATCCATGTATCGGGAATTGATTCAAATGCTGTGCCTGGGGCGATGTCGCCATCCGGGTCACCGACTTCGGGATCATAGACATAACCGCAGACCTGACAGATATACTTTTTCATTTTTTTCCTCCCTCATTAAAACGAATTTTTCTGTACTGATTGTATGTGAATGGCTCTCCGGCATCCTTCGTGCCGGCGCGAATCACGTCACAGACATATAGCGAATGTGTCTTGAGATCGACTGTCATCTCTGGGATCACTCTGCATTCGTAAAAGGCATGAGCATCTGGCAAAATAGGGGCGCCGAGGGCGCCTAGTTCATATGCAACATCAGCAAATTTATCGACCTTCCTTCCCGACTGCATGCCGAAATGTTTAACTTTATCCATGTGCTTCTCATCTGCCTGATCGAGGACGTTAGCAACCAGGACTCCTGAGTTCGATATCATCTCATATGTATAGGAGCGCGTTCCAATGGCGATTGCAATTCTAGGAGGCATGTTTGTAATTTGCATCAGCGCGTCGAAACACTGACCGTTGATCTTATCCCCCATCATTGATGTCAAAATATAAAGGCCGTGCGTCACCTGAAAGAGCGCCTGATTGAGTGCTGCATTGTCATTGGCTATTTTAAAATTCATAACTCAATCCTACATGTTATTGTTCAGTTTTATCTTAGGATTTTCTTTATACCAATCTTTGTCTCGAAGATATGCTTCGAGCTCGGACTCGAGCATATTCTTATGGCTTCGTTCTATATCCGCGAGATAATCGAGAATCTTTTTTCCATCGTGGTCATCCGTCCGTTCAGCCAGTTTCCTGTAGAACTCCGCCGCCTGACTTTCCCGCTCGATCGCAAACTTGAGCGCATCCTCAATTGAATCGAGCGCAACGGGAAATCCACCCTCGGCAGTCTCAAAATCTCCTTCAGGAAGAATTGGGTCTTCAACCTTACCTGTCAGCCTGTGATAGAGTGAGATGAGGATGTGGCGATGTTGCTCCTCTTCTCTCGCCAGAGATTCGTATCGGGCCCTCACAAGATCATTTTTGATCATCTTCGACACCTTGTGATAAAACGCAGCGGCGTCCTCTTCACCTCTGATGGCGAGCTTGATAATTTCTTCTGCTGATCCTGTCATATCTATCATAATTCATCCTTCATTCGAAATTTTTCATAAAATCCTTAACAGCTTTGACATCGTAGGGCAACTCAACAAGCGCCCTCTTTTTTAACACATCGAACTTATGTTCAAACGATTCCCTCTCACATTTATATATCACGCCGATCGGAATTTTATCACCCCACTCGGCAGCTTTCTTTATAGCCTCATTCCAATCGGTCGGATCGTAGTCAGACGCAAGCTCATAACTGCGTTTTTTATACCATGCAAATGTGTTTACCTTGTTAAACGATACACACGGTTGCAGAATATCGACCAGTGAAAAGCCCTTATGTTTTATGGCCTGCGCTATCATATTCTTAAGGTGCTCAGTATTCCCTGAAAAACTTCTTGCGACAAAACCGGCATGCATGGAAACCGCCATGCTCAACGGATGAAATGGTTCGGAGAGCACGCCGAAGGGCTGCGCCTTCGTGACAAAACCTTCGTCGGATGTAGGAGAGGCCTGTCCCTTCGTCAGTCCATAGATCTGATTGTTATGAACCAGGACTGTTATGTCGATATTGCGCCTTATAGCCGCAAGAAAGTGATTACCACCCTCCCCGTACATGCAGCCGTCGCCGCTCTCGACTATCACCACGAGTTTATGATTAGCAAGCTTCGCGCCTGTAGCGACTGGCAAAGATCTGCCGTGCAGGCCGTCGAAGAGATTAGCGTTTAAATAGTGCGGCGCCTTCGCGGCCTGTCCAATCCCTGAGACGAATAGCACCTGATGAGGTTTAAGATCGCACTCAACGAGCGTTTCCTTTACGGTATTCAGAATCGCGAAGTTTCCGCATCCCGGGCACCACGCGGTCTCGTAATTTCCGTAATCTTTTATGTCGATCATGTCAGATCCTAACGGGAAGGTTTAAAACCTTCCCCTACAAAAACCCTCTTTACGGGCAGACACATGGGTCTGCCCCTACAAACCCTTATTTAAAATATATTCCGGTGTGATGGGAAGTCCATCATACCTCAGTATCTTCTTCTTAATTTCAAAGCCCATCTCTCGTCGGATGAGTTTTGTAAATTGTCCTGTCGCATTTCCTTCTACTGACACAACCTCTTTTGCGGCCTCAAGATATTTCATAAAATTTTCTGGAATCAGAGGCCACACCTGAGAGAAATGAAGCATCGCAACTTTTTTGCCTTTCCCCTTTAATTCCGCAACAGCTTCATGGACTGAGCCATAAGTCGATCCCCACGCGACGAAAAGAAGGTCGGGATTGGTATCTCCTTCATAGTTTGGAGCTACCACCTCTTTTTTTATTCCATCCATCTTCTTCATGCGCTTGTGCATCATATCTACACGGACTTTGAGATCCTCTGTCAGATGTCCATCTGGCGTATGCTCATCGCTATCGACGACGACGAGATTCTCACTCAAACCCGGAAAGAGTCTCGGAGATATACCATCCTCTGATATTTTAAATCTCTCGTACGGTTTTTTATTCGAAATATGCTTCTCAACAGTCACAAGCGGATTCAAATCTTTATCTTCAAACGGAGCAACCGCACGATATGAGTCGGCCAGAAACTGATCCGTCAAAACAAAGACTGGACTTTGAAATTTATCAGCGACCTCAACAGCTTTTCGTGTCAGATGAAAACATTCTTCAACCGATCCGGGAGCAAAGATGGCTCTCGGAAATTCGCCATGTCCCGCATGCAAAACCATCTCGAGATCGGCCTGCTCGGTGCGCGTTGGAAGCCCTGTTGCCGGCCCAGGTCGCTGGGAAACCACTATAACAATCGGCGTTTCAATCATGGCTGAGAGACTTACACCCTCTACCATCAATGCGAAACCGCCACCGGAAGTTGCAACGATAGCCGGAGCCCCACAGTAGGACGCGCCAAGAGCCATGTTGATTGCGGCTATCTCATCCTCAGCTTGTTCAACTATGATCCCAAGTTTTTTTGACGCGGCAACGAGTCCTAGCGATACAGATGTTGCAGGTGTCATCGGATAGAATGAAGAAAACTTTATGCCGGCTGAAAGAGCCCCCAGAACAATCGCTTCGTTGCCATTCATCATCAGATTTTTATCGTGAGAGTTTATTTTATCAAGCTTGTGGTTCAAAAGATTTTGTTCCTGCGACCATTCGAAACTCTTATTGAGTACATCGACATTTTCTTTTATAATTTTTTCATCTTTTTTAGCGAACTGATTCTCGACTACACCTTTGATCACATCGACATCAAGGCCGATGAGCGATCCCACGACACCAAGGGATGCGATATTAGAAAATCTAGCGTGAGATAAATCTTTATATGGAACTTCGACTAAATTCTTTGATGATATTTTATGTTCTTTATCTGCTACAACCAACCCATCCGGATTCAGATCTTTGATATGCAAATCGAATGTCTCACGATTAAGACAGATGAGAAGATCAAGCTTCTCGTTAGAGGCGTGAATTTTTTCCACACTTGCTCTGATAACAAAGGTATTATGTCCACCACGTATTCTCGATTGATAGTCTTGAGTTACAACTATTGAATAGCCGCTTCTGACAAGGCTCTTTGCGAGACTAAAGCCTACTGTCACCAAACCCTGCCCCGCTTCGCCACCGATTAGGATATTGCATTCTTTCATTTACAATCCTTTTAACAACAAGTACGGGCGGGTTTGAAACCCGCCCCTACAAATACAATAAATGTAAAACTATCCCGCATCCATCGCGTGATGTTCGTTTTCGACAAACCACGCACTGGGATCGGAGAGATACTGTTTCATATCCTTCAATACGTTATAATGTTTTTTCTCTTCGGCAACCATCCTCTCCACAAAATATTTTTCAAGGGGATCTGTTGCGCTGGGGAGATATTCCTCGTAAAAGACGACCGTCTTCCATTCAAAATCGATACCGACATCGAGTGCTTCGAGGTCGGAGGAATGTGCCTTAATATTCTTTCCAAGCTTATTGGAAATATCCTTGAACAGATCCTTCACATCCCTGTGATCGCTCTGCATCCCCTCCCACTCATCTGTCCATCCCTTTTCATTCTTCAGCGATTCGTAGATATTGAGAATTCTGTCTATGTGGATCAGTTCATCCTGCATAAGAGTTGTAAAGATCTCCTTACCCAGCTCATTCTGGCAATTCTTAATCGCATCATCATAGAACGCCTTGCCGCTTTCCTCTATCTCAAGGGCCTTTGCCAACATCTTCAATGCTCTTTCATTTTTATTGGGCATCTTTCCTCCTATTAATTACAGCTGATTCAACCTCTCGCTCAAAAGTGAGACATGTTTCATCTCCTCTTTGATAATATTATCAACTTTTTTTCCACCCAGATGTTCGGGAACTAAACCTTTAATTCCCAGATAAAATACAATAGAATCCTTCTCAAGCTGGATCGCCTTCATTAGAAATTCCTCTTTTGATTCGCCGCCTGTCAACGATTTCGCCGGGTCATCATCGAAATTAAAAACTTTGCCGGAAGCGATCGCTTTAAGATAGAGAGTCACCTGATCGTCGGGATTATAAACTTCATTGTGGAGACCATCCGCAAACTCTTCTCTCATATCCTGAAAAATCCGCTGATGATCATCCTCCATCTCGGCGAGCTTGAGAAGCATAACTTTGGATCTGTCATCAAAAGAACCTTCCGCTGCCTTCCTGTAAAACGCTGCTCCATCTTTCTCTATCTTCAACGCAATTTCGAATATCTCATCTATATTATATACGCTCATCGTTATTCTCCACCGGGGGCTGTCGCAACGGCATAGTTGAAAACGCGCGTAGAGAGTTCCTTGTCGAGCATGAAGAGTCCACCCTTGTTATCGCCGACGAGTTTTAACTGTTGAACTACTCCATCTGCACTCGCCTCCTCTTCAACCTGTTCCTTCACATACCATTGCAGAAAGTTGTCGCTCGCGTGATCGTTCTCGGATCTTGCCAATGTGACCAGATCGTTTATCATACCGGTTACCTTCTGTTCATGCTTGTATGCATCTTCAAAGACATTCAACGGAGACTTCCATTCTGTCTGGGGAGCCTCTATCGCAGAGAGCTTTGCCCTTACTGCTCTCTCGGAGAGATGATTAAAAAATTTCATCGCATGAAAGACCTCTTCCTGGGCCTGAGCCTTCATCCATTTTGAAAATCCAGGGAGGTTGATCGAATCGAAATAGGCAACCATCGATAGATAGAGATAAGCCGAATACATTTCCGCATTGATCTGTTTGTTCATCGCATCCACCATCTTATTGCTAATCATGACAAATCTCCTTTCCATAATCCGTGCAGGTTACAATACTCGCGCGCCGAAACCTGTGCGGCGTCGGTTTTAAAAGTTGCTTCTGGGGCATCCCCCGGTATTAAGAATTTCCTCTAAGCTACATCTCCTGCTACAACCTCAATCCACTCGATGTAATCCTTCACATCCATGGGATGGGCGACACTACCAACTTTTACTTTATATCCGCCCTCGACCTTTTCAATCACCGGCACATGTTTTTCCTTTGCGGCATCGACTGTGTTTGCAGCAAAGAGCTTCATCGGCTGGCCGCAGCAGACAAGCTCCCCTTCACCGCCATGCAGGACTTCGACGATGTTGCCACACACCTCGCACTTATAGATTTCGAGTTTTTTTGCCATTTGATCCCCCCTTATTATTAATAATTCGCGTAAATGTAATTGACCTAAATCAAATCCTTCAAAGCCTTCAACACATCCTCGTAATCCGGCTCATTTGTCAATTCTTTCACCAATTGGACATATCTCACTACCCCTTCACGATCAACTATAAAAACAGCCCTCGCTAAAAGCTTCAATTCATCAATCAAAACACCCATGCCATTAGCCAGGTTTAATCCGTTATAGTCCGACAACGTCTTTACACGCTTTATATTTGCCGCACCACACCAACGGGCCTGGGCGAATGGAAGATCGGCGCTGATAGCCAACACCTGCACTGCATCTGAAAGATTTGTCGCCTCCTGATTGAATTTTTTTATCTCGATATCGCAGACTGGAGTGTCGAGAGATGGAACGGTACAGATCACAAGCAGTTTTCCCTTGTATGATGAGAGTTTCACCTTTGACATATCATTAGCGACGAGTTCAACTTCCGGAAGTTCTTTCCCCACATCTGTAGAATTTCCAACCAGATTCAAAGGACTTCCCTGAAATGTAATTTTATTTTCCATGTTTTCCCCCTATTTGAAGTGATAAATCACGAACATCAAACCAAAACTATCGTTTTTTAATGACCTTCTTTTTAACAACTTTTTTCTTCTTCCTGCGCTTTGCGAACCTCTTATCACGAAACTTATAGACTTCATCTATTGTTGTAAAAACGTTTTCTGTATCGTCATAATCGTGTTCCGTCTTTGCCTCAAAATCGCATTCAGAGGGATCATGAGAGCGACAGATCATCGGACGCTTCTCATAGACTTTGCATTTACCGTTCTTACTAAGATGTTTGCAGCGGTTTTTAACCATCAGATGCCATAACCCCTTACAAACATGAACGGAGACCTTTTCGTGCGCCACCATCCACGCGACATCTTCAAAATCCGACTTAGTCGTCGGCTTATCTATCTCCACACAAAAATAGCTGCAGCATTTTGAACAGCGGCGGCAGTTATGCTTTAAATTTGCGTGTTTCATATTTCACCTTTAACCCTTCTCCTTTTGAATTAGGACAATAGCATTTACAGGTCAATCTAAATTGTATAAGTCTGGGCCATGCAAAAAAAGTTTAAAATCCTTTTTGTCTGCACTCACAACGCATGCAGAAGCCAGATGGCAGAGGGTTGGGCTAATCATCTTGGCGGGACTTTAGTTGAAGCTCATTCAGCAGGAACTGTTCGCTGTGCCGCCATATGTGCTGAATCGGTCGAGGTGATGATGGAGGCGGGTGTCGATATCTCTAAAAATAAACCAAAGCTCGTAGATGAATATGATTTAAACGACTTCGACCTGATCGTGACTGTGTGCGATCATGCAAATGAAACTTGTCCAAATTTGCCGAAGGGTGTAAAACATATTCATCAGAATTTCGTCGATCCCGGGGTTATCTCCAAAGGTGCAAAGGATCGCGAGGAGATTCTCGATTACTTCAGAAAATCGAGGGATGAAATAAAGGAATTTATCAGGAAATTGTTGAGCAACAGGAATAATTAACAATACAAAATATCCAATCTCCAATGATTGTTAATTGTTTATTGATTATTGTTAATTGCCTTATTGTTAATTGGTTATTGTCTATTGTTAATTTGCTTTATTGTTTATTGTTAATTGTCTTTAGGAGGAATAATGGATTCAGCGATCGCAATTAAAAAGGATGTTTACTGGGTAGGGGCAAACGACAGGGAGACGCACCTCTTCGAAGGATTGTGGCCGCTCCCCAGAGGGGTCTCTTACAACGCCTATCTCATAGATGACAAAAAGACAGCCCTCATAGATACGGTCAAAAATAACTCATTCGAGAGCTACCTCAACAAAATTAGATGCGTCACAGGGGAAGATAAAAAAATCGACTACCTCATCATCAACCATATGGAGCCGGATCATTCGGGATCGATAAAGATGCTGCTTGAGGTGCATCCTGAAATGCAGATCGTGTGCAACAAGAAGACCGTGGATTTTTTAAAACACTTCTACGGCATCACCGAGAATCTCAAAATCGTTGAAGATGGCGATGTTCTTGATCTGGGGAAACGCAAATTAAAATTCTTTCTCACCCCGATGGTTCACTGGCCCGAGACTATGATGACATATCTCACCGATGAAAAGGTCCTCTTCTCTGGAGATGCTTTCGGCGGCTTCGGGGCATTGGATGGCGGGATCTTCGATGACGAGGTCGATATAGATTTTTTTGAAGATGAGATATTGAGATATTTTTCAAACATCGTCGGGAAATATTGCCCGATGGTCCAAAAGGCGATTGCAAAGCTAAAGGGTCTTGAAGTCAGAATGATCGCCTCTACGCATGGTCCGATCTGGAGAACCAATCCTACTAGCATCGTGGAACGCTATGACAGATGGAGCAAACACGAGGCTGAAGAGGGAGTAGTTATCACATATGCTTCGATGTATGGTAATACGGAAAAAATGATGGAAGCACTTGCCCGGGGGCTTGCAGAGGAAGAGATCTGCAAGATCAGAATTCACAACGTATCCACAACACACATCTCATATCTCATAAGGGACGCGTGGCGCTACAAAGCCCTCATCCTCGGAAGCCCGACATATGACACAAAGCTTTACCCCTTGATGGACAACTTTATAAGAATGCTCGAGCACAAAGGGCTCACCAACAGGCTATTAGGACTCTTTGGCACCTATGGGTGGAGCGGCGGCGGTGTGAGCACCCTTACGGAGTTTGCAAAAAAGGGAAAGTGGGAACTAATCGAGCCTATCATCGAGGCCCACTGCTCTCCCACGATGGACGACCTTCAAAACTGCTATCACTTGGGACAGAAGGTGGTGAAGAGGTTGAAGGGATAAGATATGTTTATCTTTCTGCGATTACTTTTAGCTCACGTACTTGCGGATTCGCTGCTGCAACCCGACAGAATGCATCAATTAAAAATGACGAGTATACTGTATCAGATGCTCCATGCTACAATCTTTATTTTGTGCTCTCTTGTTTTGCTGTTTCCATTTCTCAATCGTTTCGATACGTGGGCGTTCATCTTTGCTTTGGGGCTTGGACATTTCCTGATCGATCATTTAAAGATCAACTACTCATTGAAGCATCAAAAGAGAAACGGCAGGACATTGCTCTTTCTTGATCAGATCGCACACCTCCTCACGATCGCCATTATCTTTGTCACGCCGCTGAAAAATCTATCGTACCATTCAAAGATCTACGGAAACGATCTTATCATAGTCGGCATCATTTTTCTCATCGCACTGATCTATCTGATTATGAATAGAGCAAAGAGAGTGCATGCCCGTTAGCAACTTTTTTTGCTCTTTTTTCGTTTGCAAGCATGATTCGAATGTACGAGTTTTGTGGGGGCGGTTCGCGAACCGCCCCTACGAGATTGAAATGTTACAAAAAACTCGCGCCTGAAGTTAAAAATTAGGATGACGACATATAAAATAACAACGATTACGATAAGATTATCTCTTGAATTCCTCGAACACGATACTGCTGTGGTTGATGTTCAGGCGTTTTGCCAGAATCATCACAACATCCTTTAGTTCCATTTATTCACCAGCAATGTGATATTGTCCTTTTTAAACTTATCGATAATTTTTCCCGTCTGTTTATCGATAACAGTTCCATCTGCTTCAATTTTGTATCTGGCATTATCCATCTGATTGTGGAATGATCTCATCCTTCCCATCGCTAACTGCATCAGCTTCGTCCTGATCTCAGAAGCAGTTTTACATCCAGAGATAACATTCAGGATATGTTCCGTTCTCATATTTTCGCTAAAGCCGTCGCTGTAAAGGATCACAATATCACCCTTTCCAAGTTTGACTTCACCGGGAGTCACAGTCGATTTATTCTGTCCCATACAGTTTGTAACAATATGATTTTGGGGATTCAATTTGATGTCCAAAGTGTTGTATGGAGATCCTGCAACTTCCATCATTAACGCGCCCAGGCTCTCCTCTTTTGTTTTATATATGACATTCCATTTTCCATCTACACCCTTCCGAATAACCATTCCGCCAGAATCGCCTGAATTTGCGAACTTTGCGTATGTACCATCTGCCTTCTTTATTATCTCATATCCGGTAGCAACAGCCCCAGGACCAGCACCATTAAATTCATTGTAAATAGCTGTATCTCCTGCTTTAAAACTATCTTCCAATGTTTTACCCTCCGAGAATGCCTTGGCAATGGCCTTTCCACCAATCTTACTGGCCTTGTCACCTGAACCCATGCCACCCATACCATCCAACACCACAGCGCCTCGTATTTTGCCATTCTTATCCCTCAAAAACAGATAACCATCTTCATTAACAGACTTGTATCCTATCCCCTCATGCGTCTCCACTGAAACATCTCCATTCGGCGTCTTGATATCCTCAACGCTTCTTCTCGGCTTTCCCTGTTGATTATCAGTCAGACCGGGAAATTCGATTGCGGGTATATTTGCTTTAGCCGCTGGCACAGATACTTGTAGAGTAGCACTTTTAACAGGTTTAGGAGTTTGTTTTTGCGGAGGAAAGGCATTATGAGATTGTGGATGATTTGTTGATGAAGCTGCCTTTTTTACACCTCGAGCATCATATCCATTCTTTTCCAACAATTTCACTGCTTCTTGAAAAATCTTCGGTTTATTCAGATTTCTGATCATCTGAACAATTTGTTGGACACCTTTATTATACTCTGGTGTGTTTTCCATAAGAGATTTACCATCAAGAGCATTCATCATGCGAGACCTAAGATGTACTTCTAACAAGGATATTGGATTTAATACAAAACCGCGTCCCGGAATATAGTCGTATCCATAGAATTTTACGCTGGCAGTCACCCGGGGAGTAATGTCAATATGTGGTATCATAGAATTCATTTGCGATTGATGCGCTAAAAGCTTTTGTTGATCGTAATCAACCGGAAATTTTTCAGTCAACAATTGGACAAAGACCTTATAAGCCTCTTCTTTGCATTCTGAGATTCTATCGGGATGTCTTTTTCCAACGTACTCATAGAGTTTATTGAGTGCGACTGTAATTTTGGAATTCTGTGGATCGCGCAAAAGATTTTGTAGCAGGTTCTTCCACATTGTAGTCGAATTAAAATCATTTCTTCCTGCTGCCTCATTTAGAATCGTCCCCTCAAAAAACCTCATTCGAGCTGCTGCAAACCGTGACATTTTTTCGACTGGTTGCAATGCGACATTTTGGACTGAAAGGTTGATCACTTTCATTTTTCCTTCATATGGGAAATCCGTCACCATTATCGCAACGTCGGCCTTTAACTCAACTCTTCCACTTAACTGCACGTTACCATCGCTCAAGACACCTATTCTTCCATTTTCGGGCAGATCGATATAATATTTCCCATCCTGCTTTTTTATCGTTAGATCAGCATCCGCGGGCAATGTCTGTTCAAACAAGGTAGAGAGTTTTATTTCCTTTCCTTTGTATTCTCTCTCCCCACTCTTTATAACACTCCCTTCCTGCACACTTGTTTTGTTCGATGCAGATTGAGAATGTGTCCCGACATCCTCCATGTGAAATCTCGTGGGGAGTTTGACTGAGCCTTGTTTTGTCGAAGTTTCAGGCATTTGCGCAGATCTCAAAACAATACCCTCTGGAGTTACAACAGCCCTCCCCGGTCCGTTAAATGGTCCGTTGCGGAAAAACTCCCGGGCTTTATTCACACCTCTCTTCGCCGATTCTGCTG
Source organism: Pseudomonadota bacterium (assembly GCA_043818055.1). Classification (GTDB taxonomy): domain Bacteria; phylum UBA10199; class UBA10199; order 2-02-FULL-44-16; family JBDRGF01; genus JBDRGF01. Next base: position 30,459 of record JBDRGF010000024.1, read on the forward strand.
TCGCTCGGCTCATTGGCACATGACCGATGCGCTTTCCCAAAAACTCCGCGCGGATACGCCGCCACTTGCCAATATTCACCTTGTCCTGTGCAACTGCGTTTTGTAACTGTGCCATCGACTTTGCGTACGCATCCTTTGAAATGCGTCCTTCGTGCAGGAGTTTTCCAAGGCGGCGCGCATCTACCTTCCACGATTCAAGCTTCACCTTTGCAAACACAATCTGGGCATCAATGAGATCGCAAAGTATCTTCTTCTTCTTTGCGGGACTTGAAGCCCCTTCATATTTTGCGCAAAGGGTCTCGACCTTTTTTGAAAGCTCATTATATCTTCTCTCGTTCACTTTCTCTCCCAAGCTACCAGCCCAGCCGTGAGCCATTTTGAGAGCGACATGCATCTGCAAGCCGTGGGCGAATGCCTTCACAACATCCTCAAAACTTATCTTTGAACGCTCTTCGAATGTGCCCAACAGATTAAGACCTGCGAGTGCAGAGACAGAGCTCGCGTTGCTGACTATTCCCTGCACGGCACCCTTAGCGAGCCTCACATATGCACCGGTTCGCGCAGATATTGTTTTTAAAAATGTTTTTGATGAGCGATCTAGAAGTTTTGCAATTCTACCGGAAATTTTCCCGCTCCCCATGAAGAGAAGATCGCCTATGAGGACATGAGAAAATCCCCTAAAACTTATATTTTTGTCCTGACCGGCTGTGACAAGAGATGAAATCGCCCGATCTGTGAGATAAAATGTGGGAACGCGAATGGCAGCACCAAAGGCTGCATGACCCACCTTACTAAATTTCGAAGTCAGTTTGGCAACTTTTTCCAGCTTCGATAAAACCGGGACTGCGCCACCGGAGACTATCCCTGCAAGTATCATCGCGTATGTCTGCCAGTTGTTAAGCTCGCCTAGCACCCCTTTGCCCAAGCCTGCCAGCATAGCTAAAGCCGAAGACCCCTTTGCGACCCCCTTCAATGCCCTCTCCCTCAAAGCGATCAACTTCGCCATTTGTGCGCGCATCTTTTTCGGGAGTGAGGTCTCCCAACTCTTCAACCTGTTTAGCTCCGACTGAAGCCGAACCCTCTCAGGGATCACGCCCTGAGTGTTTAATCCATGAGACTTCCTGTACTTTTCAAGGCCATTCACGGCCCTCGTCAGATCAGACGGAGTCAATATGCCACAGATGTCTCCTGTGTGATTTGAAAAGAGCGAACAGACACCCTTTGAAAGGGTATCCCTTCCGTGACTCTTGAGCACCGATTCGGCCTTGCTTCCCCTTGAGCTTTTCGGTGAAAATTCCATCAGCTGCTTTGATATCTCACTGTAGTGTCTGAGGGCATTCAGATAATCGCCCTTATTGATATATGCTGCAATCACTTTGCACTTCAAAGAGAGCCGATCTCCAATCCTCGGCAAATACCCGATCTCATAATCATCCCTGATATATTTTAGCTCCGGGTCAGAGAAAGCTGCGGCACCCTCCGAGAGTGCCTTTAAAGATTTATGACTGACACCGTGAGCGCGAGATTTGAGCAGTTTATCAACTAAGGCAATCTTTGCCCTGATCTTTGCGATATCGTTTTTAAAACCGTTGAATTCATCGGGATAGAGCTTTTCAACATCAAATGTCCCCTTCGCTATTGTGACGAAGGAACCCGTGATTGTGCTCGCGTTCTGGCTATCCTTTTCGTTTTTCCAGGTGTTAAATTTTGTCTCCGTCTGATTTAATATGACCGACAACCTCGATTTATATTCGGCAAGCCTTAAAAATATCCTCTTATTCGGATCTTCAAAATCTGCCTTCTTTGGAGCCACTGAGACCTGCCCCGAAACCTTGCGAATAAACTTTCGATAGTTACTGTAAGATGTTGTAAAACCTACAAAATCGTTTAGGACCGCAAAGCTTACACCGTCTGGAGGGTTTTTATATAGATCCTTGTTAAGCGTAAGACCATACTTCTCACATGCCATTTTTAATTGATACTGAGTGGCCCTGGACATGTTCTTTCCATCGAAATTTTTGAAAAGTTCCTGATACTTTTTCTTATAAAATTCAATTATTTTGAGCTTTTTTGGCAGATTAGTCTCTTCCCACCTCTTATGAATCCTTGAAAGCCTGTAAGGCTTAATCCATTCGACCTTGAGCCCCTTTCTCCCCTTATAAACATGGCCGACAATCCATTGATGATTCTGGTCTATGAGATAGTAACAAGTGGAATTGCTATCCTGAATGAGCCCTTTGAGCTCAAATATTCCATCTTTTTGGATCTTCCTTGCGTGTGATATATGCTCTTTGAGCTGATTCGTGATGTTTATCGCCATCTTATCCCCAAATAGACAAAAAAATACTCACCCCTTGCTATTATTATCGGACAGAAAGATGGCTGAAGTTGCGTCTCAAATGATAAAATTATTACTTTCGATATGCGCTGTAACTATTTGAATTAATTGTTGATTAAATCTCGCACCCATAGACTGAATTCTGTCTAACTTGCCCCGCCTGCCCCGCCGCATGGCTGGGGTCACATGACTAGGATGACTGGAATGACAGGAATCAATCTGATTTGAAAGATACTGAGACTGAAAAAAGCCGATTGTAAAATTATTTTGATTACACTAGAATCAACTAAGATTTATGAGGAGGTGCTTTATGGGACAAAAAATGACTTGGGAGGAGATGAAGAAAGTATTCCCAAACGAGTGGTTGGCAATTGTAAATTATACTTCTGATGAGATTGGAAACGTAGATGGCGAAGTTGTATTCCATTCCGATGATAAATCTGAATTTTATAGGCAAGCCAAAAACATTATTTCTAAACATGGCGGTATGGCTATGCGCTATACTGGAGAGCTGATCAAAAATGCGGAGATTCCTTTGCTATGGCAGATCACACATACAGAGTAGATAAACGACTGATCATCATTCCAGTCAAAATATTCAGTTCAACTCACTTTTTTGAAGCAAATTTTGTCCTCGATACAGGCGCTTCTCACACTATTGTGGACTACCGCATAGCTGAATCTCTTGGTTATTCGCAAAAAGACGCAACAGCCCAATCCAGAGTTAGTTCTTCAATTGGAAAAGAGGAAGGTTACCGCATACGGGTTCATGCCATTGAGACGCTTGGAAAAAGAATCGATCACTTTGAAATAGCCTGCCATTCGTTGTTAGAACAAGGAGTCGAAGGATTGATCGGTATGACCTTTTTGGAAAATTTCGATTTCTGCATACATCCCGCTAATAAAATCATAAGGATATAGTTCAAAACTGACGTCAGTAGGGACTGATCTCCTTTCGCAAACGATCTGCAAACTTCACAAAGACTTATATACAACCTCCCCACTCACTATCGTAGCATCAACCCTGAATTTTTCCGCCTCTGAAAGTGTGAGTCCGCTCAGATCGCCGCTCAATAGCTCTACGAGGTTTGTGGGTTTGTTGTAATCAAACTCATACGGTGAAAGCATGACCATGTCAGCCCATTTGCCCGCTTCGATCGAACCCTGGAGATGACCTTTGAACACATCATTTCTGTTTTAAACCCTGAGCATTTAAAATCGATTCAAGGCTCATTTTCGCGTTCTCATCACCTTGTTCCGCTGCTACAGTGTAACATTTTATAGCCTCGTCAACATCCTGTTTCACCCCATGTCCATTTTCATACATAAATCCTAGATTACATTGAGCTGCTACATTTCCCTGTTCAGCTGCTAAAGAAAAACATTTGAAAGCTTCCTCATAATTTTGTTTAGCGTATTTGTTATCACCCCTAAAATACATAAGGCCAAGTTTTAATTGTGCCGTAACTTGACCCAAGTGAACAGCCTCGTAACGAGTTTTGTGAAAATCAAGTTTTTCATAGCCATTTTTGGTTAGGAATGGAATATTGCCAAAAAGCGCACCTATCGCTTTTTGATGACCCTGCGCAGCAGCTTTTCCAAACCATTCACGCGCATCCTCTTTATAATCCCTTATTACTCCATACCCCATCAGACAAAGAATCCCAAGATTATACTCAGCATCTGCATCACCTTGCTCCGCTGCCAAACTATACCATTTTACAGCTTCATCTAAATCTTCTTCCTCACTTAAGCCACACAAATAAAATACACCCAGTTCACTCTGCGCCTTTAAGTTGCCTTGTTCAGCAGCTCGTCCTAACCATTTTAATCCCTCATTATAATCCTTGCATACGCCTTGACCATTGCAATACATAATTCCAAGTAATAATTGTGCTTCTGCGTCATTACCTTCAGCCAGCGATTGCAATTCTTTGATAACTTCATCATTGATTTGTAAAGAAGGTGTTTTGGAGGATGAAAAATAAACAGCATCAGTTGAAGCGGTATCGCTCTTTTGGTTTGATAAATGCATGAGAATCACACTGTCATTAGCTTCCAAAAATCTTCTTAAACTGTGATCTACACTAAGCTGATCAAATATAATAGGAGTGTACTGATTAAGATCTAATTGGGCCGGCTCAAATCTGGGCTCCACAGCACAATCTGTTAACAGCTTTTGCATATTCATTCCTACATAACCGCAAACATCAACAGCAGAGGGACTTTTCAAATTATATGAATTTTTTGCAAAATGATTGGGTTGGCTCTCGAGATGTAAACTCTTTGTTTCTAAACTCACAAATCTGTTATTCAAAAAACCTATTGGACGCCCAGCTATTGACATTTTCCCTCACTTTCGTTGTTATAAAAAAATAAAGTATCTAAGAAGCTACAAAGGTTATTGTGATTTTAGCAACCCCACCATCAAGGCCATCTGTGCCCACATGCGATTTTCGGCTTCATCGATAATTACAGACTGTTTTCCATATGCGACTTCCTTCTGAACCTCGTTTCCATAATATATAGGCATGCAATGCATAAATATCGCATCATCTTTTGCCATTTTCATCACATTAGGGGTCACAGTATAATTTTGAAACTTCTGGATTCTCTGCTCGCGTTCATGTTCGTACCATATCGTCACCCATGTATCCGTAGCAACAACATCAGCACCCCGCACAGCATTCATATCATCTGTAACATTGAGCTTAACATTATTCCTTGTGGCAACTGACATCGCTTTCTTCAGAAAGTTTTCAGAAGGGGCGAAATCCTTGGGGCTGACAACTGTGACATTCATCCCCATCAACAGGCATCCTAACATATATGAATGAGGCACATTATCATCACAATCACCGATGAATACAAAATTCAAACCTTTTAAAGTTCCTTTTTTCTCTTTGATAGTCATCAAGTCAGCAAGTATCTGACACGGATGTTCGTCTACATCCAATCCGTTGATCACCGGAACAGTTGAATGAAACGCCAGCTCATGCAAATCCTCTGTTTTCATACTACGATGCATTATTATATCTACATACCTTGAAAGCACCGATCCAACGTCCCGTGGAGACTCTCGTTTACCTATACCGATATCATTCTTGTCCAGAAAAACAGCATGTCCACCCAACATCTGCATTCCCATTTCAAATGAAACACGCGTCCTTAAAGCCTGTCTTTCAAAAATCATCGCCAGTCTTTTACCTTTAAGATAACTAATGTCCTTTCCCTGCTTATAGGCTTCCTTCAAATAAATTGCGAAATCGATAATTTCTTCGGTCGCCCCTTCAGTATCCAAAATGGACATTACATCTTTAGTTTTCAATGTAGGAACTTTTGGTTGACTGTTTTCTGAAACAAAACGCTGCGCAATATGATTAAACGAAAATCCCTGAACCCTCTGAAAAAATGAGCTGGCGATTTGTTCCATTCCACCCAATTGGCCGAGTTCTTCGCTTACAAAACTTTTCACCCTTGCCAACTCTTTAATAGGATGAAGTTGATTTACTCTCTGCATTAAACCCTGAACTAATGATGTCATGATTTTCTCCTTGTTGATTATTGCTATACATTCCTCTCAAAAACAACTTTCCCTGATATAATAGTATTATCGACAACCACATCTAAAATCCTCTCGGGCTCGATTTCAAAAAGATTGTCGGAAAGCACAGTCAAGTCGGCAAATTTTCCCTGCGAAATAGAACCTTGTACATTGGCTTTCCCTGAAAGCATTGCAGGTCCCATCGTGTAAGCGCGAATTGCCTCTGCCACTGTCAAGCACTCTTCAGGGTGCCATCCTCCTTCAGGCAATCCATCCGTATCCTGTCGAAGAACAGCTGCATAAACGTGTTCCATTGGATTAAATGGGGATGCCGTAACATCTGAACCAAATACCAGGACAGCACCATGGTTTAATAATGATCTATAAGCATACGCATATTTTGTTCGCTCTCCCCACCTGGAATTAGCATTGCGCCAATCCATTGCTTGTTGTGCTGGTTGAACTGACGAGAAAATATTATGTTTTGCTAAACGCGGCAAATCTTCCGGTTTAATCACTTGTGTGTGTTCAATCCGATGTGGAATAGTCCTCGATGGATATTTAGCAAATACTTCAATTGAATTTCTTACTGCCCTGTCACCTATCGCATGAACTGAAATGGCAAGACCGGCTTTCTGCGCCCTTCTTCCGATATCCATAAATGTTTCATAGGGCGTTACCTCCATTCCAAACTGTCCTGGCATATCGGAGTATTCCTCAAGCATAAAAGCACTACGTGTTCCTAATGTACCATCGGCAAATACTTTAACGTGACCAATCCACAGATTTTCGTCACCAAATCCAGATCCCACTCCAAGTTTGGCTACATCAGAGATGTCTGCTGCATGTAAGTTAGCATGCAATCTGACACCAAGTTTTCCCTCTTTTTTTAATGCCTGCCAGATATCCCAGCTATCACCTTTTTCTCCATCCATTCGTTGATCGTGGATACATGTAATACCATGCTTATGAGCTTCATCAAATCCTGAAAGAGCAAACTCTTTCAACTGACTGAATGTTGGTGCTGGGATAGCACTTGAAAACATCGCTTTCGCTCCCCATTCTGTAAAGATTCCAGTTGGTTTGCCCTCTTTATCTCTTTCGATTTTGCAATTATAAGCATCTGCCGCCCCTTCTAAGACTTTTGCCAATTGCATCGCTTTAGTGTTTACCCACCAGGTATGCATATCCTGACGCTCAAGATAAATTGGTATATCCGGCACAATAGAATCTAGTAAAGCTGCAGTCGGTTCAACACCTTCCCAAAGCGTCTCATCCCATCCCCAACCTTCTATCCATTCTCCTGGTTTCGTAATCTTTGCTCTTTCTTGTATCATTCTAATAACATCTGAAAAATTCTTAACTTTTAATAATGAAACCTGTTGATGCCTTACTGCATATTCCAAAAAATGAGCATGACCATCCGTGAGTCCGGGCAAAACAAGTTTTCCTTGAGCATTTAATTTTTGTGTACTTGGCCTAGAAATATTCAAAACATCATCATTCGATCCTACGGCAATTATCCTTCCATTCGCACAAGCCACAGCCTGTGCCCACGGCTGGTTTGGATTGACTGTGAAGACTTTTGCGTTGTGTAGAATTAAATCTGGTTTCATGAGATCCTCCTTTTTTTTCTTTATACACAAGAAGTCTGAATATTGTCTAAATTACCTTCTTGTTTAGCTTCTAGAATATGACCCCAAATATTACTATAAAAATGAACCATTCCTCCGAAGAAAACTGGAAATTTTCCCATTTGATAATTACGGACCCTTAACCATTCTGCCTCATCATCTTTATATACTGGTGTCCCCTCGATATCAGCGATTACCGGACCATTGTCAATTTCTAAACCAGCAAAATGCAATGATGCACCAGTTCTAAAATGTGGTGTAATATTTTTTATTTTGCCATGTTCGATTTTAAAACCATTTGCTCTATTAATCGCATTTTGAGTAGGTTGTTTTCCGGGCAACCTAAATACATTATTTCTAGAAGTTATGCCAGGATGAACATTGAGCATCTCCCCATACAAACCGTAACCACCTACATTCATAGTTTGAACAAGGTTTTCTATGCACAGCATTAGATGATCTATAATTATAAGATCTGCATTAAGATTTTTTTTTAATTGTGCAATTTTCTCTTCAAAGAGTTGTTTTTCTTCGATTCTTTTTGCTCTTTGACTAAAGGGGTCAATCCCAAACTTAGTTGAAATTTTGAAAAGCGGTTCAGTTAACATTTAAGCAGCCTCCTTAGAAGCTTTGTCATACAGCTTCAATTCTTTTTTCAAAGCTACTCTCAATTCATGTAAATATCGGTATCCGCTGATTCGATTCAGCCTTGGCTCAATATCGAGCAATGTTGCTGCCAACCACCTTTGCCGCTGTGATGAGTTCTTCCAATAATCAA
>JBDRGF010000025.1:0-3359 GCA_043818055.1 Pseudomonadota bacterium
AATAACAGTTATGATGATTTTGTCTGTGTTCATCTTGATTACAGAAAGATTCCTGGGAATATTTTTAAACTCAATGTTTGCGATGCCGTCAGCGTCATAACTGCGATAGAATTGTTTTTTAATATCCAGCTGTTTTGCAAACGCAGCCTGCAGAGTAGGGGATAGAACAACAAAACATACAGTTAAAATAAAACATATGTATTTCTTCATAATTTTATACTCCTTTGTTCATCTATGTATTTTCAAATGTTGCCAGGGTGCGGATGCCTGGCGCACGATGGTTGATGATGGCACTTTGATGCTGCCTGAAACATTTCCACCGGATACTTTTAGCGCCTGACACTTTGAAAAAACGATATTGAATACTCCCAACCCTGCTGAAAATGTCGCTGAACCATCCACGCTAGCAGTAAAATTCGCCGTCAGGTGACCCGCGCTAATTTTGAGCGCCTTCGTATTTAAATTCCCTGTGAGATTGACAAGTCCCGCCGAAATGCTGACGCGCCTTCCCTCAGGTATCACCAGTTTGTAAGTCGCAGAGAAACCTTCTGCTGCAGACGCGTTTTGAGCCAACGTGATCTGATTGCCGCTCCTTTTTATTTCCACGGGCGTTTGGGTTTTGCCCTTATACTTTAAGCCGACGACCTCCAGCGTATCTTTCGATGTTGAGAGCTCGATGTTTGTTGCGCCGTTTAATTTGATAACGATGTCAGTGACCTTAGCGTCTATCTTTGCGGCATCTATCTTTTTTGTCTTCCATGCAGAATTTTTGGAATCATCTTTTGTCTTTGTCTCCCACGACCAAAAGCTGTTCAATGGGATATTGTGTGCAAATGTGATTATATTCATAATGTTTATCTCCTTTCATCAATGAGCAGCGGTTTCGTGTATCTGAACCGCATTCCATTTCGGCAACCCTGTGACTGGCGTCCCTTTTGGCACCCAGATGTTTCCTGTGACGCTTCCTGCTGAAACGTTCACAGCATCGCACTTATTGAAGTTAAGGTTCAAGCTTCCCGATCCGACGGAGATATCGGCCTTTCCGGCTAATGAGAGCTTCATGTCGATCATCGTGAGACCGCTTGAGATGCGTAAATTATTCGCTTCAAGCTCGCCCTTCAAATTTGCCATCCCTGCGCTGATGTTGATGTTTTTATTGCGCGGCAGCGTCAAGGTATAGTTCACCGTCATCTCCTTGCCGAACGACTTTCTCTGTTCAAGGATGATTGTCTTTCCGTTGTTCTTTACGACGATGGGGTTTTTATCTACACCGTCGTATGTAAGATCCGATATCTCGAATTTATCATCCGATGTCTTAAAGGTGATATTCGTTGTGCCGTCCAGCTTTAAAATTACCTCTTCAAGATTCTTATCCACTTTGATATCGCTGCCTGCAAAAGCGTTCATGCACATCAACATCATAAAACTAATACTGACCCAAAATCCCTTTCCTCTTCGCATAATCTTCTCCTTTTTTGAAAATTAATATTCCTAACAACAGATACAGTGCACCATGCACGTATAAATACGACAGCCACGATAATGACAATGGCCCACCGACGCCGCACACCTTCGTCATCGTCACAACCTGTGGTGAAACAGGCAGAAGCGAATACCAGCTGAATGGATACGATGGAAGCACCATCAACGATAATATAATAAATTGCGCAAGGTTCAGGAAACTTCCAATTCGTTTGAACACAAGCGCAAATGCCCCGAACATAAAACCTATTCCCCAGCAACATATCCACATTGGGATTATCAACAAGATGAACGAGTAAATATCTATGGAAAACCAATGAGAGCATATCAACATACTGACAGGAATCAAAATTCCCGCAATTATAAGATTGATTATCGATCTGGAAGCCGCAACGCCAAGAAAAAGTCCTTCCGCTCCAAATGGTGAAAGCATCGCCTGTTCCAGCGTTCCTGTAGATGCACCTTCAACGATGCCATATGCCACGACCGATATTGAATTTGACACGACCATGAATGAAAAAAATCCGATGATGAGCATGGAGAGCTTTTGGCCGATCAATGCACCATCGACATATCCCTGAAATGTGTGAATTCCCAGTTGGATAAAAACCAGAAACAGCAGCAAATTGACTAATCCTGCCGCCACATCGAAAAAATACCGCTTCTGCAGGATCAGCGTGAATCTAAAAACAGATGTGAAGAATCTTATGAATTTCATATCATATTGCCTTCATTAAATTCATATAAGCCTCTGACAACCTTTGACTGTTATTTCCATAATCAGCGATAATACTGGATGCCGTTGACGTCATTTTCACGTGTCCCTCTTTGAATATAATAACTCGTGTTGCTGTCTTCTCTATGAATTCCATATCGTGAGTAGTTACTACAACCAGCCTGTCCGATCTGCCCTCCTCAGAGATGAGTTTCATCATCCTGTGGGATATTTCAATATCCAGGCCCAACGTCGGCTCGTCCAGGAGCAATACCCTTGCATTCAGTACCAGGGCACACGCTACCGCGACCTTCTGCTGATTTCCCCGGGAAAGATAGCGACATTCCGTTTTGCGATATTGTTGTAACTCCAAGGCCTCAATGTAATGTTTAATTCTCGGTTTGAAATCCTTGCGCCTTAAGCCACGCATACTGCAAACCCACTCCATATTCTCAACGGGGTTAAGCCTCCAATAAATGTTTCTTGTACCTTCAAGCACAACTGCTATCTGATTTAAATATTCGCGTCTCTCTTTGATGGTTTTATCGCTCAATGAGATTTCCCCTGAAGTAGGATGAACGAGACCGCAAAGCATCTTGATCACTGTCGTCTTTCCCGCTCCGTTGGGGCCGAGAAGGCAGATCACTTCTCCAGCGCTGGCGCTCAACGAAAATGGCCGGACTGCGTCGATCTTTCTTCCTTTAATCTCATACGTTTTTGATAAATTTGATACCTTAAGCATATTCTATATCTCTTTATTGTGCATGAGCTGTGGCCGTCGCCATTGGGGGAGCGCGACGACCACGCCATGCCTGACAGTTACTTGCTGTAGCAACATGTCCCGGAATTGCAGCATATTCCGGCAAAATCACGATCATCATTATTCGCGACTACCGGAACCTGATACCATTTCATCCTCTTCATCTTTCCCTCCTTTGTTTGTTGTTTTGGTTGTTCTATGTGGCCACATATTTTTTAATCTTATCCTCTGGTTGCTATTTCCTTATCTTTATAAAACTGGTGCACCTTTTCAAATGCCTTATCCAGCATCTCGCTGTTCATGTAACAACTCGACGCATTTTCTAATCTCCTCCTGCGCGCGCATCCTCCATGGCATATCGGCAAAAGTTTACATTCAAGACACTCTTTCTTGTTTTCGTCA
>JBDRGF010000026.1:0-6151 GCA_043818055.1 Pseudomonadota bacterium
TCCACTTCATCCCCATAACCTGGGACTGAGACTTTCCATTTGAATTTTTTCTCAATTTCATCTCCGAAGATCTTCGAAGTTTCAGCTTCGCCATGGACAAGAAAGACCTCTTTTGGCGCCTTTTTGAAATGAGAAAGCCACTTAAGGATGTCATCCCTATCACCATGAGCGGAGAGCGAGTTTATCACCTCCACGTTGCAGCGGATGGCGATCGGAATACCGTGTATCTTCACAGCTTTAGCTCCCTCTTTGATCAGCCTGCCGCGTGTGCCTTGCGCCTGAAAGCCGGTTATGATGAGAGTTGAATTTTCATCAGGAAGATACGCCTTAAGATGATGAAGTATTCTGCCACCCGTCATCATGCCGGCAGAGGACAATATTATAGCAGGTCCATCCAGCGAGTTTAGCCTCTTTGAATCCTCTATATTATGAACAATTCTTAAATTGGATGGCCGAAACCTTGCAATCGAGCTCTGATCATCGCTGTAAAACTTATGTTCGTGCATAAACCTGACATAGATTTCTGTCGCGTCGATCGCCAACGGGCTGTTTAAAAATATCGGGACGTCAGGCAGCCTTCCCTCGAGCTCAAGGAGATAAAGAATATAAAGGATATCCTGAGTCCTGCCGACAGCAAACGCCGGAATGATGACCTTGCCATTTTTTGCGATTGTATCTTTTATTATATTCTCGAACCTTGTTAAGACATCCTCCTCCTCATGTTCCCTATTCCCATATGTAGATTCCAAAACTATGTAATCAACATCCCCGACATCGGCAGGATCTACAACCATCAAAGAATCGTATCTGCCAATATCTCCGGTAAAGAGAATGCGGAACGTCCGAAACATCTTTGTGAACTCGATTATGACAAATCTCGCCCCCAGAATATGCCCCGCCCGCTTGAACGTGAGATTCACTCCTTTGCCGATGCCGTGTTTATGATCATCGGAAAGAGAGAGCAGAGTGCTAAGTGAATTCACGGCGTCCTGATATGTGTAAAGCGGTTTCGGCGGGTGATGCTTTGAAAATCCGCTCTTTGCCGCATATCGCGCATCCTCCTCCTGAACATATCCCGCATCAGGTAAGAGTATCTTGCAGAGCTCGACCGTCGGCTCGGATGCAAAGACCGGCCCCTGGAAACCATCTCTGACAACGACCGGCAGATAGCCGGAGTGATCGACATGCGCGTGCGTTAAGATGATCGCGTCGAGGTCGGCGACATTGAATGGCAATGGCCTCCAGTTGCGTTCACGGAGTTCCTTGAGCCCCTGAAAGAGGCCACATTCAACGAGCCACGAGTGCCTCTTGTCGTGAAGATAAAATTTCGAGCCTGTGACCGTGCCCGTACCGCCGAGGAATTGAAGTTTCATTGTCCTTGATAATAATGGGAATTTACTCAAATGGCAAGGAGTGGAATTTTATTGTTGGTCTAACGCCCGAGTATTGAATAAAAAAGCTTCAATCTTTGCGGTTTGAATCAACAATCCAATATCTCGTCGATCTGCCCTCTCCTTCCTTTTGCAAAAGTCCTTTTTTGATTCCTTTTTTGATCAATTTATTTGCTGTTTCTCGTGAAACCATACACGCCTCGACAACATCTCTGTTGCTTATAACATCTCTCTCTCGCAGCAAAGCCATAAACCTGCCATCAATGCCCACATTCTTTCTTTGACCTTCTGTTAAAAATTTGAATGTAACCTTTACCCAGTCAGCGCCCTCTTCAAAAACCGGCTCCACGTCTCCCTTTGCCTTGCAAGAGTCAATAATCAAGCGAATGCCGGTTCCCCTTTTTTCCATCAATCCAATCTTTCTTGCAATTAAAGAGAGAGCCCTGTTCCTGATGTAAGTCGTTCCATCACCCAGGTTTTGCTTATCCATCAATCCTGGAAAACTGCCTGGACTAAATATCTCCAGCCTATCCCTCCAAAGTGTAAGTTTAACGGGGCCGGGAATATTGTACTTTCTATGAAGAACTGCATTATAAATGCTCTCCCGCAACGCCTCAAACGGAACCAACAGCTCTCCTTCAAGTTTCCCGCCTTTAAGACTAAAATCCCTTTCCAGCCAATTTGCTGCCAGCTCAAGCGCTGAATGACTTATCCTCACCAGAGGTCCGTGAAAATCCTTAAATTCTATGATATGCCGTCCGGAAGTCCCGCGCATGAGAGCACAGCTTATATATGCCTCTGTCATAACTTCTGTTGGATTATCATGAAACATGACAACTCCTCCGATAGTCGGAAAGAGCTGTTGTGAAATATGATCTCGGCCGACAATTCTATTCGATTCCAGCAGATGATTTGAGATTTTCTGCTTAAAGCACTCTTCTATGAGGCCTTTGTCTAAACTGCTTATCTGTGAGCGAAGAGCAAGCAGCTCGTCATAAGCTCTGTTTTCCCTTTGCAACTTCAGCTCCTCAAGAAATTGCTCGTTAGCACGCATTGTATGAGAACCGATTCGAACATAAACCCCCTTTTGATGGCCTTCTTTTGTTATAAAGTAAGGTTTATTGTCGCCGGGATATATTTGAATTCCCAACAAAGAAACTCCCTCATAATTTCTTTCAAAAAGATGTGCTGTAAGATTGGGAGTTATGATGATGCATTTTAATTTATTATAAAAAACATAGGCGTTTTAGGCGAATTGGGCAAAAACAGAAATTCCGCCAATCAGCCCTCTTTTCACCCCTGATTGGCGGAATTGATAGCATGCAATAAAACGATTCAAGCTACCTTATCTATACCGCATGTTATCTTATTGATATTATTGTTGTTTTAAGTTGTGCAATAAAGTGCCATGTTGTGCAAAAAATCTTTTCTTCAAAAAACCGGCACACGGCCGAGTGTAAATTATAGTCTGACGTTTTAATTGTATCGTTTTGACAGAGTAATATTGTTTCAGGATTTTACACAAACTCGGCAAAGACCTGGTTGGAAAAAAGAAGACCTTTTTCGGTGAGTTTGAGGTGGGTGGGGGTGAGTTCGATTAGGCCATCTTCCCTTAGCCTTTGAATCACTTCGGTAAATACATCTGTGAATTTGGTTTCGAACAGCCTTTCGAATCTTTTTAGGTCTGCTCCCTCAATTTTTCTCATGCCTAAAAAACAGAATTCGCCCATCGCCTGGCGTTTTGTTATGTCGTCTGTGTCATATTCGAAAATACCGTTGAGATAATTTTGAAGGTTGGGTTTGGTGGTTGTTCGTGTGGCGAAATAATCCCCTTCACCCCCTCCACCTCCCCCTTGGCAAGGGGGAGAGTTTAGAAAAAAGCTGCTCGCTCCCACGCCCAGGCCGAGATACTCGCCGTAGTTCCAGTAATTCATATTATGTTTTGATTCGAAATCCTTTTTTGCAAAATTTGAAATCTCGTAGTGATGCCACCCGCCGCGTTCCAAAATACGCTTTGTAACTTTTAACATCTCGACGAGTTTATCCTCTGGAGGCAAATGATATAAACTCCCCTTCGGTGGCGTTAATTGATACACAGAAATATGTTGCGGTTGAAATGTCATCGCCTGCCTCAGGTCATCGATCAGATCATCCACTCTCTGATCCGGCAAACCGTTCATCAGATCTATGCTCACATTTTTAAAACCGGCATCCTGAGCAGAGGCTATGGCAACCTGAGCCTCTTCAGATGTATGAATGCGCCCAAGTTTTTGAAGCATCTGATCATCAAATGATTGTACGCCGATCGACACCCTGTTCACACCAGCGCTCAAAATATCTTTGAACCAGTTCATCTCAACTGTGCCAGGATTTACCTCGCAGGTAATTTCAGGAGCGCACAAATTAGATCGCCTGGCACAAGCATCTATCAAATTACCAAAGAATGATGCAGGCATGAGAGATGGCGTTCCGCCGCCGAAGTAGATACTGATAGGTGATGGGTGTTGAGTAATAGTTTGATCATCAAACTGCCTCAGAATATTCGACAGATATTCTTTATATGGAATTTCATCCGATTTTTTTTCTATAGAGTAAAAATCACAGTAAGGACATTTTCTAATGCAAAAAGGAATGTGAACATATATGGATATTGTCATAAAAACTATACGCTATACGCTATTTAAGATAGACCAGCCCCTTATCAATCTCGCCATTCAATGTAGCTGTAGCCCTCCGGCCTCCAGTCACGGAAGGAATATGCACTACATGAATCAACTCATCAAAACGGCGATAATATTCATCGGGAAGAAGCTCGGGCAATGAATTGTTCTTTGTGAAAAATTTCAGATTGTAGATTACACCCGGAGAGTCCGGATAGAGCGGCAGATAGACGATGTTGTCCTCGATCAGGTCCTGAAAAAAATGGGTCCCGTAAGAAACCTCAGGCAGGTAATCAGTGTGTTCATGAGCTATTTCGACGAGCATCGCGCAATTTGATATCTCTGAATATCTTGTAGGCACACCGAGATCGACCTTATTGGAACCCCAGCGGCCGGGCCCCATCAAAATAAATCCCTTTCCCTCCAACAAGCTATTTATCTTTCCTACCACCCTTGCCACCTCGTGCCTCTCGGAAAATGGCCATTTCGCATAGATCCCCGGATCGACAAAGACGACATATTCGATATTTCGCACCCTTCCCGATGGAACACCGCGGTCAGCGGAAAATAAAATATCATCTTTGGGAAGATCTGAGGGCAATTTTCTGGGTTTCATCTCTTCATGTTGGGATAGCGGCCTCGCCTGCAAAAGATAAAAATTTGCTATCTCATTTTCATCGACCCTGACCGCAAACTCTATATCAACGGGAAAACCGAAACTCTCCTCGAGCACTTTGAACATCACCCTGATGACACCGGGCAGATGCAGACCAGACCACGGCCTTTTTAAAATCCTGTCGAAGGTCAGAATTGGAGTATGATTCTCACTCCAGAGCCTCGTAACAGGTGTGTAGAGATGGCGCCCCTCGTCGCAAAGGCTGAATAAACCATTCGAGCGCGGATAGCCGTGCATTCCATTCTTGACCAGTTTGTAGAACGGAAATGATTCAATGGCATTATTTTTTATATTGAGGGCATCGATCGTTACCTGAGAAAATTTGATGATCTCTTTTACATCGTTTCCTTCAGGACGGGAAAGGGGTTTGCCGGGAGTGAAGATACGCGCGTATCCCCTTCCCACAGCTCGCGTGCCAAGCCCGAAGACCAATCTCACAAGTCCATCTTTCTTTTTTATCTCTTTATTCCACCTATATCCATTATTTGAAAAACCGACCCCTGCCATCAAAGGCATGAAATAGCCTTCATACTCCCGGCCAATCGCCTCCTGAATGAGAATCGCCATCTCTTCGCGATCATCCATCAGATGCCTTCTTCGCCTGTACTTGATAGCGCTTGGGCAATATGTGCTGGCAAAAACCAGTTTTATGGCTTTAGCAAGTGAATGCAATCTTTCCTGGAGCGTTCCCCGATTGCTAACGAATATAGTCTCATATTTGCCGGCAAATGAAGTGCCCGGGCGATCTTCCAGAACACTCGAGGATCTCACTGCCAGAGGATATTCGACACCTTCAAGAAATTTGGAGAGATCATCAAGATAATTGTCGCGAAGCACACCTGAGAGGAACTCATCGCTTAAATTTACAAAGCAGGCCTCTTCCTTCGACTTGCGACATCGATCTACAAGTTCCGAAAAGTTGTTATCTTCTATAAAGGAATGAAAGAGATCTGTGCCAATACAAAAGCTGACGGGAAACCTAAGCCTTTCAAAAACAGATTCATGTTCTCTCTTAAAGGCTTCCGATTCAAGGATTTGCACGGCAGCAAAATAACCCTTGGCCTTCCCGCCAATATCTCCGTCTATGAGCTGTTTGATGTTCTCCATAGCAAGTGCCTAAGTGCTTGAGTGCTTGAGTGCTTGAGTGCTTAAGTTAGAATATTAGAGTTTTTAACTTAAGCACTTAGAAACTTACGCACTTAAGCACTGATTTATTAGACCCATCCCCTGAATCTCATCGCCTCTGCGACTCGTTGTACTGAGACGAGATATGCTGCCAGGCGATTGTGCACCTTAAACTGCTGACTCATCTTGTAAACTGCATGGAAGGCCTTTTTCATCTTCTCATCGAGCCTCCAGTGCACCTCGGAGAGTTCCCAGTAGAAGTTGTAGTTATTCTGCACCATCTCGAAGTAGGAAACGGT
>JBDRGF010000027.1:0-12988 GCA_043818055.1 Pseudomonadota bacterium
GGAGCTAAAAAAGGTCTTCGAGGTCACCTCCGAGATCGGGGTGTTGGTCGGTTTGCACGCGGAGGATCCGGATATGGTCGCTAACCAGACAAACGCGGTCATCATGGGCAACGACTTGCAGGATTACTATGCTTCAAGAGCCGATCCGGTAGAATCAAAGGCTGTGGAACATGCCATCGGAATATTGAAACATGTCGAAGATGCGCGTCTTCATATAGTGCACCTTGCGAGTGCAGAGGCACTGAAACATATTGTCGAAGCAAAGGAAAACGCGCTCGAAGTTACAGCGGAGACCTGTCCTCAATACCTCGCCTTCACCCACGAGGACTTCGATAAAATAGGAACATCGTTAAAATGCGCGCCTGTTGTTAAAACGCCCGATGATCGGGAGGCGCTGTGGAAGGGGCTGGAAAACGGCAGCATAGACTTTGTGGCAACAGATCACGCGCCATGCACGAATGAGGAGAAGGAATCGGATATCATCTGGAATGTTTATAATGGAATCTCAGGCGTGCAGTGGAGGATGCCCTATCTCTTCTCAGAGGGATATGTGAAGGGAAAAATCACTTTGAGTCAGCTCGTCGCAATCACATCCACGAGGGCCGCAAAGCGTTTCGGGCTCTATCCCAGAAAGGGAGCGATAGCAGTCGGTTCGGACGCCGATTTTGTTTTCATCGATCCTGAAAAGAAGACTGTTGTCAAAGGTGAAGAGGGTTTCTCGAAGGGTAAAATCACTCCATTTGAAAACTGGACATTCACGGGAAAAGTTATGAAGACAGTAGTAAGAGGCGAGGTCGTCTATTCAATTGGTGAAATCAACATGGATTATAGCTACGGAAAATGGATAAAGAGGGGATATCGGTAGGGGGTCTATAACCCTGATTTCTTATTCCCTGATCATATTTTTTTCGCCTTGCCAGTTGTTCAATTTTAAACTATTTGGGCTAACCATGAACCATAAAATTTTAGAACTGGCCAGCAAATATCGTCCTCAGATGTCCCAATTTCTCATCGACATCATATCGATCCCATCGATGAGCTGTCGTGAGAAACAGGTCGTGGAGCGGATCAAGGCCGAGATGGAAGGCTGTGGTTTTGACGAGGTTAGGGTCGATGGCTTGGGATCTGTGATCGGGCGAATCGGGAGCGGGAAGAGGGTCTTGGCGTTTGATGCCCATATCGATACCGTCGATGTCGGCAATCGCGATCTGTGGGAGTTTGATCCCTTCAAGGGTTTTGAGGAGGGTGGAAAGGTGTTTGGGAGAGGCGCCTCCGACCAAAAGGCAGGGATGGCCTCGATGGTCTATGCGGGTAAGATCATCAAAGAGCTTGGTTTGGCTAAGGACTTTACACTGCTCTTCACCGGCACGGTGATGGAGGAAGATTGCGACGGCCTATGTTGGCAATATCTGATCGAGGAGGAAAAGATCAGGCCTGAAATCTGCGTGATCACTGAGCCGACAGCATTGAGGATCTATCGCGGCCATCGGGGACGTATGGAGATGCAAGTAGATGTCCCGGGGTTGTCAGCTCACGGTTCAGCGCCAGAGCGTGGTGACAACGCTATCTACAAGATGGCCCGCATCGTTTCCGGCATTGAAAAGCTAAACGAAAAACTTAAACAGGATGATTTTCTCGGCAAAGGCACGGTGGTCGTAAGCCAGATCGAAGGTCACGGCCCGTCGCAATGTGCTGTGGCGGACATCTCCCGCATATATCTGGATCGACGCCTCACGTGGGGAGAGACAAAGGAGAGCGCGATCGCCGAAATCGAACAGGTTATAAAAGAGGCACGCCTTGAAAAATATAAAATTTGGATCCCCGAATATAGAGAAAAGGCTTACACCGGAAAGATATATCCCACCGAAAAATATTACCCGACATGGAAGTTTGAGGAGAATCATCCGGCAGTTCAATCGGCCATAAAGGCGTACAGAGAGCTATTCGATGAAAAGCCAACTGTTGATAAATGGACATTTTCAACAAACGGTGTTGCTATAGCCGGAAAGTATAAGATACCGTGCATCGGCTTTGGCCCGGGCTTTGAAGAACAAGCCCACGCGCCAAACGAATTCTGCCCCGTAGATCACCTTGAAAAGGCAGCAGCCTTTTATGCAAGTTTTCCATCAACGTGTTAAAACAGATTAAGGAGGAAAATATGTTATTTGATCTATCACCACTCAATAAGCCAGTCGGAAGGCAGCTATTCAAACAGAAACGATTGGGAAGGAACGATTCAACAAAAGCATTTAAAAGAGCATTTGCAGCGAATGAACATCTCAAAAGTTCACAAAATTCTGTGTGGCAGGATGAATGTCGCGCATACTCTGTGCTCATCGATACATCCCGAGTGATTTTTGCAGATCGATTCAGAGGTACCCGCAACATCTCATGTCCGAATGGTTTTAAAAATTTTGGTGAATTTAAATCTAGTCGGCCACTTATGATGGGAGGATTCAGTTTAGTGTTGCAAAACAGATCCTTCACGCAATTGCTTTTTGCGCGTTGAGTGTGTGATAGGGGAAAGCAAATTAAACCTATCGTCCGAAAAATTTAGGAGGGGATATGTCAGCGTTTAAAGGGAAACATTTTATAACGACTCAGGATTGGTCGAAGGATGAGATCGACCGGGCTCTCGAACTTTCTTACGATCTCAAGGAGAGAAAGAAAAAGGGGGAGATCACCAATTGGCTTGAGAATCAGACGGTGTTTATGATGTTCTTCGAACAATCTACACGCACTAGAAATTCTATGGGATGTGGCATCACGCAGTTGGGCGGAAACTCGCACGATCTCACGCCAGATAAGATGCAGCTCTCACACGGTGAAACGGCAAAGGATACGGCGATAGTCCTCTCCCGCATGGGACACGCGATCGCCTGTCGCAATTGTTTCTACGGTCTGGGAAATAAATATTTAAATGAACTTGCAGCGAATTCGACGATTCCTGTGATGAGCTTGCAGGATGACTACTACCATCCGATGCAGGTGATGGCCGATCTCATGGTCATGCAGGAGAAGTTTGGAAAAAATCTCAAAGGATTGAAGGTGACGATCAGCTGGGCGTATGCGACATCGCACGCAAAACCGCTCTCCGTTCCACAGTCTCAACTGCTGTTGTTCGCTCGCTACGGCATGGATATCACCGTTGCTGCGCCGAAGGAGTTTCCACTCATGCCAGAGATCGTAAAGACTGCTAATAAGAATGCTAAAGAAAATGGTGGGGCGATTAAATTTGTAGATGATATGGATGAGGGCTTCAAAGGTGCGCAAGTAGTCATTCCAAAAAACTGGGGAGGTTTTAGGCATTTTGACAAATGGGAGGATTCAGATCAGCAAAAGCGCGAGATGAAATCAAATTTGGAAAAATATAAGAGCTGGATCTGTGACGAACGCCGCATGGGGCTCGCCGATAAAGATGTAAAATATATGCATGCCCTGCCAGCCGATCGCGGCAACGAAGTAACAGATGCGGTCATTGACAACGAGAAATGGTCGATCATCTACGACGAAGCCGAAAACCGCCTCCATACAGCAAAGGCGATCATGGCGCTCACGATGGGCGGTGTGGAGAGCTGAAAAAGTGCGTAAGAGCTTAAGTTTTATGGCTGTGAGCTTTGTGCCATGCATTGTGCGCTGTCGGGTCTTTCGACTGAACTCGAACCAGGCGCACGACCCAAAGCGCAGGACGCACAGCGCGTTATTCTTCCATTTGCAAAATTCCCACATAAAATGTACCCTCCCCATTCATTATGGGGGAGAAGAACAAGAAAAAATTAAGGCAGATATTTTCAGCAGCTTTTATCTGGGTTGTTGCCTCTGTTGCGGCTCTTACTATCTTCAGCATGGGGATATTTGAGACGCTGGAACACAAGACCTACGACCTTCGGATGGGTTTGACTCAAAGGTGGCGCCCTGATCCCAAAGATGTCGTTCTCTTCTATGTAGATGAGGTCTCGCTTCGACAGATGGAGGAGAATGGTCTGAGTTGGCCGTGGCCCCGGGAGCTCTATTCATCCGCTTTGAGCTT
Source organism: Pseudomonadota bacterium (assembly GCA_043818055.1). Taxonomy (GTDB): domain Bacteria; phylum UBA10199; class UBA10199; order 2-02-FULL-44-16; family JBDRGF01; genus JBDRGF01. The sequence goes on from JBDRGF010000027.1 coordinate 4,031, forward strand.
TGCGAAGCGCGGTGGTGCCAGGGCTGTCGTATTTGATCTATTCTTCTCGGAGGATTCTGTTTATGGTGTAGGCGACGACCAGAATTTCGCGACAGGCGTTGCGAACGGCCCGCCGGCATACTTTGTCTTATTTCTCTCCAAAAACGAACCAAAGGCAGATCCTAGAATTGAACAGCTGATAAATAAGGCGAGGATCCCTTTTACAAAGCCCTATCCAAAGTGGATGCCAAAGGCGGCCTCTCTTCAATCGCTGCCGATCGAGCCATTGGTCGAGGCGGCTTCCGGGTTTGGAAATGCGAGCTTGCAACCCGATTATGATGGCGTCTATAGGAGAATAAATCTGATTTCATCTCTTGATGAGGCAGCGATTCCTGTGATCAGCCTCAAGGTCACAAGTGATTTGAAAGGATTAAAGAAAATTAAATGGCCAAGGATGAGTCAATTCAGACTGGATGATGAAAGGATTCCACTCGACGATAGCGGTCAGATGCTCATCAATTATTATGGTGGGGCAGACACCTTTAAAAACTATCCTTTGTCAGGTATACTGATATCCGAGGCACAGATCGTTGATGGAAAATTGCCCGGCATCGATCCATCTATAGTAAAGGATAAGGTTGTCATCATCGGTGTTGCTGCGCCGGGGCTTTACGATCTCAAACCGACACCTCTTGCCAAGACGTATCCCGGCCCGGAGGTGCACGCGACTGTAATCGAAAATCTACTCACCGCCGATTTTATACGGCCGGCCGGCAGATTGCCATCGATAATCATCCCGATCCTTTGCGCGCTGCTCGTCGTGATCGCCCTTTCGAGAAAACAGGCCTCATGGACAGTCGCGATCTGGCTCATCGTCATAACAGGGGCGCTCTTCGTATCCACTTTCGTATTGTTCAGATTTAAAATTGCTATGCCGATCGTTCCTCCATTCTCAGCTCTTTCTATCGCAGGATTTGTGATGATACTGAAAAACTACCTCACAGAGGGGAGACAAAAGCGGGAGATCAGAAAGGCATTCGGCCAATATCTCTCACCTCATATGGTGCAAAAGATCGCGGAGAATCCGGATGCCCTGAAGCTCGGTGGCGAGACGAAGGAACTCTCCATATTTTTCTCCGACATCGCCGATTTTACGACCTACTCCGAAGAGACCCCGGCCGAAAAACTCGTGGGAGAACTCAACCGGTATTTCTCGATGGCGACGAACATAATCAGAGATAGCGGCGGCACGCTCGACAAATATATCGGTGATGCGATCATGTGTTTCTGGGGAGCGCCGCTCGACATGACCGATCATGCAGCAAGGGCAATTGCAACTGCGATGGAGATTCAGAAGAATCTCACAAAGGATTATCCCTTCATCACGCGCATCGGGATTCATACGGGGAACGCGGTCGTTGGGAACATCGGTTCTGACGTCCGTTTCAACTATACTATCATCGGAGACTCGGTGAACCTCGCATCGCGACTCGAGGGGCTCAATAAAAAATTCGGCACGCGAATCATCATAAGCGAACCTGCGTTCAAGTCGGCATCCGCAAGCATCGAGGCGCGCCAAATCGGAAGGGTGAGGGTGAAGGGAAAGAAAAACGCAGTCGGCATATACGAGCCTCTGGGGATGAAGGGTGAGTTTGGCGCGATCGGTGAGGCAAATTTAAAGCGATTCAACGAAGCATTTGATCATTATTCAAATGCAAGATTCAAAGAGGCTCATCTCATCTTTACAGAGCTTAACGAAAAGGTTTCGGATCTGGTATCCGGTTATCTAGCTAAAGAGTGCGAACGATTGATGAAGGAACCGCCGGAGCATTTTGACGGGGTTATGACATTTACAACTAAGTGAAGTTTCTATAATATGTGGTTACTTTAATAACTAACACCGTGTGCGAGTTTTTGTAGGGGCGGGTTTTAAACCCGCCCGCTTTAATATTTTCGGGCAGGTTTAAAACCTGCCCCTACAAAATCAATGTGTTACAAGAAAAACTCGCACACGGTGTTAACAACTAACACGGAGGTGTTATGAGAATATTTGTAGTTTTAATGGCCCTGTTTTTAGTCTTTAGCGCTACTCTCTTTGCTAAAGGTGGTAGTGGTGGGGAGATGAACGTCGAGCTTAGGCAGGTTGTCGTCAAATCTTCACCAAACTATTTAGGCAGTTCGGTTGGAACGTTGAATTACGGGACAAAGGTGAACGTCATAGGTGAACAGCAGAACTGGTATCAGATATCATCTCCCGCAGGTTGGGTTCCGAAGAGTGCTTTGACAAAACATAAGGTGAAGGTGAGCGCCGATCAGAAGGTCGCCGCGACTAGCGCTTCCCATGATGAGGTCGCGCTTGCCGGTAAGGGATTCAATCCACAGGTCGAGGCCCAGTACAAAAAAGACAATGCCAGTTTGAAAGCGGCCTACGCCGAAGTTGATAAAATAGAAAAATTTGGCGTAAGCCACGGCACGCTGGTCCAGTTTCAAAAATCGGGGAAGTTGAGATAAAATTTAATTCCCCTCCTTGATAAGGAGGGGTTAGGGGTGGTTCTTTTACCCCTCCCCACCTCCCCTTATTAAAGGGAGGAGTTAACATTCGGAGGAACTATGAAAAAGAAAATTTATATTCTAACAACATTGGTTGCATTGATGATTCTCTCATATTGCACTTATGCTTTCGACTTTGGAAAGGTATTGCAGCAGACTGTGACAGGGGCGCAGCAGCTTGCTGAGGCCGCAAAGGATATCACGCCGGGAGAGGAGCATTACATAGGTCGTGCCGTAGCTGCTATGATACTCTCGAAATATCCGCTGATGAGCAACCCCGGGCTTACGCGATATCTCAATGAAGTAGGTTTGCTCGTCGCCTATTCATCGGAGAGGCCTGAGACATTTGGAGGCTATCACTTCGCTGTACTAAACAGCGATGAGCCAAACGCCTTCGCATGCCCAGGCGGTCTCATCCTCGTCAACAAGGGACTTCTAAAACAGATTCAAAATGAGGATGAGCTGGCAGGCGTGCTCGGTCACGAGGTTGCTCACGTTGCGGACAGGGATGGCATCAAGGCGATCAAGAAATCACGCTGGACCAAGTTCGCCTTTTACACAGCAGGCGAGGTGGGTAAACATTACACGCCGCAGGAAGTGAGTCAGCTGGTTGGTGAGTTTCAGAATGTTGTGACAGATGTCGCGAAGAGGGTCATGGATGCCGGATACAGCCAGAAAGATGAGAAAGAGGCCGATGAGAAGGGTATGATCTTCGCTGCCAACGCCGGCTACAATCCAAACGCGCTGATAGATTTCATCAATCACGAAGCGGCCGCTGGAATTGGCCATGCGACAGGGCCGTTTTCATCGCATCCTAAACACGATATTCGGGTTATGAATCTAACAAAGGTGAAGGATTCGCTTGGCAGCTCAGCCGCGACTGAAGCCATCCGAACAGCTCGCTTCAAGGCCGCGATAGCTGGACTGTAAAATCAGCAATGTTAAGCCGCAGGCTCTTCGCCCCGTCGTATGACTGGGGTTAGCCTGCGCATTATAACGCTATCTCAAAGCCCGCTACATCAAAAAACTAATTATGACACAGTCTGGTAGGAGGGAATCCGGCATAAATCCAACTTAATCTGGATTCCTGTCTCCGAGCCTGTTGCCGAACTGAAATGTAGGGGCAACCCCCCGCCTGCCCGCCTCTGGAGGGTGGTTGCCCTCTTATAAGGGCATGCTCCTACAAAAACATCAAAAAAACGGACTTCGGAAACAGGTTCCTTTTCCAAAGAATTATTATGAGCATGTGACTGTCTGCTCTGCAGAATCGAGCACAGTCGAGCTCCCCGATTCATATCCCTTAACCTCAACCTTGATGCTGGTTGGCGCGGTGTATGTATCGTATATATAAGTTCCAACCCATGTAACGGTTTCAGTAGAACTCGTTGCCTTCGAGCAGGTGCCAAGCCCACCGGTCTGTGACCAGCCCTGACAGGTGAGAACAGAGGGCTCAAAAAGATCGCTTCCATCCTTGCTGAAAAAGATAGTGACTACATTCATATTTCCGCCGCCACCACTCCCTTCAGCCGAGATGGCGATATGGATCGATTGGTCGCGGTTAGTAGTGCGCGTGCATGAGAAAGCCCCGATGCTGACGCTGCCGCTGCCAGTGTCGCCGCCCGATGGTGCAGGAATAGTCGGCTTTGTGAAATTTTGTGCGCCAGAGATGAAGTCGTTATAGGTTGTGTCCGGCACTTCCGAGAGCCAGCTCTCAAAGATCGTCTTTGGAGCGTCGTCGTTTGCGATGGCACCCAGAAGATCACTTAAATTTGCTAAATCTGGAGTCGTGCCGGGATTGTTGTTAAAGTAGTTGTCGAGGGAGTCGTTCAACACCTGCATCTGAGCCTGGTCCATCTTGAGACATTTGCTCGCGTTGAATAGCATGATGTTCTGGCCGCAGGCATATCTTGTGATGATCGTCGTGTTGACGTTTGGATTTACTGAAACGGTTGTCACCTCGGTTGAGTCGGTTGGGAGCAGATCCTGTGGAATGGGGGCGAGTACCGTGTAATCATCGCTCGAGCTGGGAGGTGCTGCACACACGAAGAGCTGTCTCGAGGTCGGAATGTCGCTGTAGTCGATGCTTATCGTGAAGGCTCCGTTCGAGTCGGCTAGGACTGTTGCTTGTCCGGAGAGTGGTTGCAAGGTATTGTCTTGAATTGTGCATACATTGACATGTGCGCCACTGAGTCCTGAGGATGAAAATGCCTTCGCAATTTTAGCGAAAAAACCTATCACATGAGCAAATAATCCCTCCTGCCTCGAGATGGATGACTGCTGGCTGGAGCCTGTTGTCACAGTTCCCGTTATCGTGATGCTGCCACCGCCGCTATCGCCGCCACTGCTAGAGGAGCTTCCGCACGCCGCCATCAGGGATATGATCAAAATTGCGATAATAAATTTAATTCTCATCCAGGCCCCCATCGTTATAAAGCAATCCATTTTGTTGAATTGGTGCATAAAATGAAGTAGAGTAACTTCTAAATAGTGGCTGTCTCGAAATACTAAAGAACAGCAAGCCTGTCATTCTGAGCAAAGCGAAGAATCTTGTTATTTCGAACACTTAAGATCCTTCGCTTAGTTCAGGATGACAAAAAAGTGAATTTTTCAACAGTCACTAAACATTATTCATGAAAAAAAGATCTGCCAAAACTTTTATCATACTGCTTGGGCTTTTCATAGCCCTTTTCTCCATCATCTCTGTCCAGATGGCCGATGCAGCCTCATCCAAAAAAGTAAAACAGAAGAGCTCGCACGCTGAGAAGGTCGATAAGAAGATTGAAAGGATGGAGGAGGAGATTCAGGAGTCGGCTGAGAGTTATAAAGATGGAGATTTTTGGGGTTTTCAAGATGAGGATAAAAAAAAGGGAAAGAAAAATGTCGGCAAGTATCTCCTGAGGGCACCGACATATATCACACGCGCCATCACCTGGCCGCTGGCTATCTTTGGAGATTTTCTCATCAAGAAGGGGGTGGTGAGGGACATAGTCGAAGTTATCTCAAATGACGACCGGACGTTTTGGGTATATCCGAAGCTTGAATTGGGCTTCGGTTCAGGATTTGGCGGAGGCATAGGTGTGAAACACACCGATCTCCTGGGTGAAAACTATCAGTTTTCAGCCGACTATCTGATACATATCAACATGAATCAGAAAGTGGGAGTATCCCTTGGAAAGCCGGATGCCTTTTATATAAAGGACAAACCCGTAGGTTATGAATTATCAACAAAGTATATACACACAAACAATGCTTCATATTATGGCCTTGGCATAGACTCTTCGATAAACAATCACTCTCATTACAAGATAGATGGTATGGAAATTGGTGGATGGTTTGGCTATGAATTTTGGAAAAATCTTCTTGGCGACATTCATCTCTATGTTCAGGCCGACGCGACTGAACCAAAGACCTATAACGGACGCAGTATTGACGCAGTCTTTCCGCCATCACAGTTGATAGGCCTAAACGATTCCCAATATTTTTTCGATATCGGTTTGAGGTTCACCCATGATGACACGAGTGACGAAGCAGTCCCTGAAAAGGGTGGCTTCAGAAGGATCTCCTTCGATCGTTTTCAGGGGCCCAACACGACAAAAAATGATTACAATCAATATGAGCTGGAACTGATACAGTATATTAAACTTTGGGCGGACAGGCATGTGCTCTTGTTGAGGACGGACTGGATTTATAAGCAGGTCTTTGGCGGCAACAAGATACCCTTCTATCGTCTTGCAAGATTGGATGTGCATTCGCCGTTACGCAGTTACGATGTAGGCCGCTTCCAGGACAGAGGCAGGGCTGTTTTCAATATCGAATATTACTACCCTGTCTGGAGCTTTATCGACGGTGTATTCTTCTTTGATACGGGGCGCACCTTTCACGATTTCTCTGACCTATCGATCAATAAATTCAAAGTCTCAGGAGGAGGTGGCATCACCTTGAGATCGATAGAATTCTTCCTCTTCAAATTTCAGATCGCCTACGGTGGTGAAGGGGTCAATTTTCTGATGAAAGCGAGCAAGAGTTTTTGATGGACTGTAGTTAAAAGTTTTTAGGTTTTCTTAAGGCCTTTTTTATATTCTCCACAGTGATCGGTAATTCGTATATCCTTTTACCCAGAGCATAATAGACTGCGTTTGCAACCGCCGCTCCCATTAGTTCGTTGGTCGGTTCGCCAAGAGATTTCGCGCCCCATGGACCATGGCTGTCAGGATTTTCTACGAGGATCGCCTCCATCTCGGGGATGTCTGTCGATTTTGGAATTCTGTATGTGTTGAAGTTCAGGTTTTGAATCACTCCATCCTTGTGCTCGACCTTTTCCATCAGCGCAAAGCCAAGCCCCATGACGATTCCGCCAAATATTTGTCCGAGCGCCATCTCAGGGTTGATCGCCTTTCCAACATCGTGCGCGGCCACGACCTTTTGAACATCGACCTTGCCACTTTTTCCGTCTATTGAAAGTTCTACTGCCTGGCAGCCGTAAACATATGTGAAGTATGCGTTGCCGTGTCCTGTATCCTCGTCCCATGAAACATCGGGCCCCTTCCATAGGCCGACGGCGTGCAGGTAGTGCTTGTTTTGGTAACACTTTTTGACGGCCTCTTCGAATGTAACGCTCTTACAATTTTTAGGATGGATGATCTTTCCATCTTTATAGCGATAATCATCTGATTTGCCGATCATCTCAGCGATATGTGGACGCATGATCTTCTTGATGCGTGTCGCAGCATCGATCACGGCATTTCCACCGACTAACGTCCCGCGCGAAGCTACAGTCGGGCCGCCGTCCGGGACGGAGCTCGTGTCGGTATCGACGAATGTAATCTTAGATGAATCGATTCCAAGCTCTCCGGCGAGGAGCGTTGTCATAACAGTCTTTAATCCCTGCCCATTTTCGGATACACCCGATTCGAGGAGGATCGAACCATCCTCCATGATCTTCACAACCGCGGAACAAAAATCATTTCCCTCAGCACCTAAAGATACGCCGCGATAGCTGCACGCGAAGCCGACGCCATAATAGTTTCCATTCGCGTCAGGTTTTCCAAGACTCACATTCTTAAATTTTTCATTCCATTTGAATCTCGTTAGTGCTTGATCGACAACCTCTTCGATCGATACTTTATGTTTGTTCAGTTTCTGTTTCGTATGTGTTGTTTCATTCTGTCTGAAGAAATTTTGTTTTCTAAACTCCCACGGGTCGATGCCCAACTCTTTAGCGCACTCATCGATTGTCGATTCTATTATGAATGTCGATTGTGGAGTTCCAAATCCTCGCATCGCTCCCGTATATGTGTTGTTGGTATATACGGCGCGGGTGTCACAGTGAACATTCTTTACCTTGTATGGGCCAGTGCACTGAACAGTAGGGCGCCAGATTACGAATGGTGATGTCGAACAATATGGGCCGCTGTCCGCTGTGAGATCGACGACCATTGCCTGAATCTTTCCGGCCTTGTCGATTCCCACTTTATATTTCGCCTTGAATGGATGACGTTTGTAGCTCTCGCGGAATGACTCCTCGCGCTTTAGTGTGATCTTGACCGGCTTTTGAGTCTTGATGGCTGCTAGCGCCGTTCGGGCGCTTACGAGCGCTATCGTGTCATCTTTCCCGCCAAAACCGCCACCGAGTGTCGTCTGAATGATCTGCACAGAACTCAGCGGCAGGTCGCAAACTGCTGCGACGACTTTGCGTACGCTGAACGGGTGCTGTGTTGAGCTATAGACCGTCACACTCCCGTCCGGGTTTGGTATCGCAACAGCCGATTCCGGCTCCATATAAGCGTGTTCGATAAAGCTCGTCTCAAACTCGCGCTCAATTTTATGTTCGCATTTTTCAAATGTTTTAACGGCATCGCCTGTTCGGACTTTGAAGGATGATACGATGTTGTCTCGCTCGACGTGAATCCGAGGTGAGCTATCTTTTAAGGCTTCCTGAGGGTCCGTCAAAGGGGGGAGTGGAGAATATTTAACATTGATAAGTTTGAGCGCATCTCGCGCCTTCGCTTCACTTTGGGCAACTACGACAGCCAGCACATCACCCATGTATCGAACCTTGTCGGTGACGAGCACAAAGTGATCCCATATCACGCCGCAAGCTTGTAGCTTTCCCGGAACATCCTTTGCAAGGAGTATCGCCTCAACTCCATCAGCCTTTGAGACTTCTGTAATATCTATGTTTTCGACTTTGGCAAATGGGTATTCGGAATAAAGCTGGGCAGCATATAACATCCCGTCTAGATTGATATCATCGGCATAGATCGCCTTGCCAGTGACCTTTTCATATGCATCAACGCGCTTGACCATGGCAGGACTTTCTCCTAAAGGAGTATGAAAGTCAATTTGGTTTGAAAGGAGGATGATATCTTTCAACTTCGCTCAGGATCCTCGAAGTTTCAGATCAATCCGCATGTAGTGGATTAATGAAAC
>JBDRGF010000028.1:0-38377 GCA_043818055.1 Pseudomonadota bacterium
TTAATGATCGATGATCACCCACATCTTATAATATTGGCTGTTCTTGTCGAGGCAGTATATCATATTCGCTTCCGGCCGATCCATAACACTAAAAGTACCGCTATCTAATAAATCATTAAGATATTTTTTTATTCTATCAGTTTTTAAGAGATCCTGAAATTCTTTATCGAGAGGCCACCCTCCTTCATTCAATTTTAATATCAATGTTCTTACATCTAAATTATTGAACGCATCCAAAGTTTTCTTGTATTTATCCCTTGCTTCAACAGCTTCATCTGATGAAAGATTCCAATGTTCTTGTGATAGAGTGGATAATTCTGGACCATAGATAAATTCTTTTTTCAACCAAGAACGTTTATCAGTTATTGAATATTCTGTAACCTTGCATGATACAAGCATTGGATTATTGCTAAGCTCAACCAACTTTAATCCTATAACTTCCAACATAAATCTATGAGAAATTGCATCTCGATTCCTTTCTCTATCCATTTCCATATATATCCCCGCACGATCCTCTTGTCCAAACATACGAGAATCTGAATGCCCCTCTTTAAAAAGAAGTGGCTCCGCATAGATCTTGTACACAGTTCCAGCAAGACCTCTACCTGTTGCCAAGGTTGGAACTATAACTTCACCATTTTTCGTGCTAATCCTCATCGCAAATCTTTTGATAATTGCATACTCACCAATGCTGGTATCCCAGCGATCGTAAAGCTCGGTATCAACCGTTGAAATAACCTTTTTTTGCAACGAAGCCTGAAAAGCGACACTTATGGCCTTTCGTGTCATCTCCCAACGCCTTGCTTTAAGATATTGTTTCGCGAGTTTAAGATATGCCCATTCGATCTTGTCAAAATCAGCAATCGATCTTCCACCATCTGCCTCTCTGACCAAATTTTCGGCATAAGCTCTCCAACCATAGATCCGTCTTTGAAGATTGAACGGCCTATATCGCATCCACCAATTCTCAAAACCTTTTGCAGGTACTTCAGAGACAACCCTTTGTTCAAGCGTGATTAAAGGAGTTTTATCAACAACCTCTTCTTCTGGAAAAATGCCACCGTTCGTCAACTTAACAACTGTCCATTTATCCCCATTGTCACTAACACCAACTTGTTCACACACATTTCCCTCAGCAAATAATCTTAAATTAGAAAATCGACGTCTCTTTTGAAGATCTGTTAGGCGTTTGAAACCTTTTGTCGAGTCATGCACGTAAAAAGGTGCGCCCCCTTCTCTAAAAGGCAATTGACCGGAAAAACTGACCAGATTTTGATTCCTGAATCTTTCGATCCTCAACGATTTAAACCTCATAAAATCTCCAATAAATAAGAAAATAGAGCTTTTTCGAGCTCTCTGCTCATGTTATCGGCATGTTAAGTGATTTGTTGCGTATTTTTTGTTCCACAATCCTACACTTGATTTCACCATAATATCCTCCCTCCCTTGACGGGAGGGAGTCAAAGGAAGGGTAACATGAATGCTCATTTCACTTATTGGGTTAATATCACCCTCACCCTAACCCTCTCCCGTCAAGGGAGAGGGGCAAAGAGGTGTCGGATTATGGTGCTATAAAAATCTAAAATATGAACCGTCAATTTATATCTTAGCACACAATAGTAGTGGGATGATTTCAACTGCTTCATAACCATGTTTTTGAAGGGTTCTTTGAATCGCCTCTATCGGCTCTATTACCATTTCAACTCTTGTTGCCAGGGTTAAAGTTAGTATCACTGTATTGCCATTGAGACGGGACGCAAAATCATCTATTAGAGCAAGACCTGATATTGGCTTTCTAAAAAGCCTCTCTATACCTAAATTCTTGTCCGGAGCCTCTCCTAATATCGGCAGATTCAATCTTTCTGCCACCATTTTGGCAAATAACACCTCCAAGCCCCAGGTTATTTTTGGTTTGAGAAACGGAACAACTACCGCACCGCTATTAGTTGCCATGTTGAGAAAACATTGATCGATCACATTATTAAGCTGAGCTTCCAAAAAAGCCCAAATCCTCTCATCCCCTTTTTTGGCTTTATTGAATATTCTCCTATCCAAAGCAAAAGAGGTCAGGTTGACAGCCGGTGGAATGAGATCGTGACGAAAAGATTCAGCATTTGAAGCCACATTCGTTTTCTTCATTTTTTTAGTTGTTCTTTCATTAATCCTCACCAGAGTGTTACCATCCTTTACAAGATCGACAAACATGCCCTCCCCGGTTTTCACTCTTACAATTTCATTTTTAAAGATAGCGATATAACCCGAGTTTCTATTAATTGACAGGCCTCCTTCGAGGCTATCATTTGATGAAGGTATTTTTTCTGGAGAGATAAAAATGACAGCATCTCCCCTGAAACTCACATATGGCAAAACAGCAAGGGGTGAATCATCACCACGGTGTTTGGATATCACGAATACGCCCTGGCCATCTATAGTAACAACCCTGCTGCCAAAAACCATTTCATCCGTGACCTCTGGCATGGCATATGGCCGCTTGATGGCAGAACTTGCAAGAATTGGATTTGCGACAGGAAACTGTTGACCAATCTCGACATGAAGTGCTGATTTTTCTTCTACGCCAAAAGAAGATGATCCTAAATTTGGATTTTCACCAGGTGATGTACTTGGAGAGAAAGAACCTGAAACCGGTTTCTGAAATTTCGAACCTACTACTTTATTCATCTTGGCCTCCTGATCATGTTGTTTGTGGAACAAAGCAAGCTGCTCCTATATAAAGCGCCGCTAAAAAGCGCAAGCATCAAGTTTTAAACGGGTTTACTTTTCCATAAATTATGCTATCAACTCCGTCTCAAAGACAAAGGAGAAAAAAATGGCTGAAAATGTTGAAGAGTTAACGATCAACTGGACAGATGAAGCAGATGGCAAACTGAAAACAAAAGAGCTTAAAAAAGAGGTCCTCACCAAAGGGACATGGGCGACTATTATGTATCTCTATCAGGAGCTCAACCAAAAGACTGATGAATTTGGAGAACCGAAGATAAGGATTCAACGCTATCAGAAGCGCGATGGGGTTTATCAGAAAAAGAGCAAATTCAACATCACAAACGCAAAACAAGCATATCAGATGATCGATATCATAAAGAAGTGGTATCCTGACAATCCAACTGAGACCAAATAAAAACCCAAGGAAACAACAACTATGAAAATCCACCAAATTCAAAATCCTTATCTGCAGATAGCTGTTAAAAAACAAGGGGCGGAGCTCACAAGCATCCGATCACAAACCACAGGGATCGAATACCTGTGGCAGGCTGATCCAAAGATCTGGGGAAGGCATGCTCCGATTCTCTTCCCGATCGTCGGACGATTGAAAGATGACCGGTACTTGCTTAATGGAAAAGAATATCAGATGGCTCAGCACGGCTTTGCGAGGGATAGAGAATTCACTCTCGATCATCAATCGTATAATTCTCTTCATTTAATCCTTGAACATGATGAAAAAACTTTGGAACAATTTCCCTTCAGATTCCAGTTATACGTGGGCTACGAGCTCGTAAATGCCAGCCTTCTAATTCACTACCATGTGACAAATCTTGATATAATTCCCATGTTCTTCTCAATAGGCGCCCATCCAGGATTCAGATGCCCACTGATTGAAGGGGAGAGATACGAAGATTATCATCTTAAATTTGAAAAAGAGGAGTCATTGAAAAGATTTTTCATCACAGAGGATGGCCTGATCACAGATAATTCAGCTCAAATTGCACTGCAAAATCAGACACTTCCCCTTTCCCACACCCTCTTCAACCAAGGCGCACTTGTTTTCAAATCCCTCCAATCCAAAAAAATTACCTTAAAAAACCGGAAAAATGAGCACGGTGTCTCAGTTAGTAGTTACGGTTTTACTAATCTTGGCATCTGGGCAAAACCCGAAGCCGATTTTGTCTGCATCGAACCGTGGCGTGGATATGGAGATATTGAGACTGCAAGCGGCCTCCTCGAGGAGAAGGAGGGAATTGTCAGATTAAATCCCAGGGAAAAATTTACGGTCACAAACAAATATAGCTTTTTTTGATAAAAATTGATTTTTCTTCATTTTTTAAGCAACTTTTCCCAAAAAATGCCGAAAAAGATATAGAGCATCTTGCATTTGATAACTCTTGATGGCATTAGACCATAAAATAAATTTAAAGGAGTAATGTTTATGAACAGAAAATCGTATTTACTAACAGCATCACTGGCATTTGTTTTGGTTCTTTCTCAAGGATGTGTCGCACGATGTCTCAACACCTGTGAAAAGATCGTCAAGGTGACAACGCTCGATGGCATTCATTTTGACTTCGACAAATCTACCATTCGTCCCGATGGCAAACCGATCCTCGACGAAGATGTTGCGATGCTTGAAGGAGATTCAGATCTCATCATCAGAGTCGAAGGCTACACCGATAACTTCGGCACGCCTGAATATAATATGAAGCTTGGAGAAAACAGGGCTAAGACAGTCTATGATTACTTCAGAGAGATGGGTGTCTCTCCAACCAGAATGACTACAATGAGCTTTGGAGAATCAAATCCGGTACTGCCAAACACGACCGAGGCCAACCGCGCTAAAAACCGCCGAATCGAAGTTAAGATAATTAAGAAACAGTAAACAGTTAACAGTGAACAGTTCACAGTAAAAAAGCTCCTAAAATGGAGCTTTTTTCTTTTTCTTACTGAAAACTGTTAACTGTAAACTGATAACTATTTTCACACCCTTTCCACATACTCAAATGAATCGGTATCTACTCTTATCGTATCGCCGATGTTGACAAAGCCCGGAACAGTTACTTTTAATCCGGTCTCTAGCTCGGCTTCCTTGAAATTTCCGGAACTGCCCGCCGTCTTAACACCTGGAGGCGTGTAGGTAACCTTGAGTTCGACGGTCTTCGGGAGCTCAACGCCGATCGCCTCTCCCTCGTACATATCGACGGTGATCATCTGGTTTGGTAGCATTAGCTTCACGTAATCCCCAAGCTCTTCCGTCCTGATGTGCATCTGATCAAAGCTCTTCGTATCCATGAAATAATAATTTTCATCATCATTATATAGGTACTGCATCTCTCTCTTTTCAAGCTCGGCTGTCTCAACCTTTTCGGTAGAGTTGAATCTTCGCTCGGTCTGAGTACCGGATCTCAAATCCCGCATCTTGACCTGCATGCAGGCGACACCCTTTCCCGGCGTCACATGGTGTGTGGCCATGACTTTAAAAAGTTTCCCATCGATGAGCAAAATCCGCCCTGCCCTGATCTGTGTTGCTGGAATCATAATACCTCTTTTCGTTTATATCATTTAAAAGCCTGCGCCGACCTAGCAAGAGGTAGGAAAAAATACAAGCACAAAAAAACAGACATTTTAGAGGCTTATGTTATAATGCACATTATGAGAAAAAAAATAATCATAACAATTACAGTAGTCCTGGTACTACTCATCACAACATCTATTTTTGTCTATATTTATTTCGACCGTTCGAATGACTCTGAAATCCAAAACCAGGATAAAAAGAGCAACAATGATATGTTTCAAAATATAAAAACTAGGGGAGAGGCGCTTTATAAAAAGAAATATTACCAATCACTGATCGCTACCTATCAGAGCATTCTAAAAGCAGCCCCAGATAGCAAGGATACAAAGAATAAATTATCCAACACCTATTTTGAGTTGGGAAAGATTGAACTGGAACGAGGGGATGAAGTAAATGCTATCAAAAATCTGGAGAAATCGATCGAGCTGAACCCCGATCAGCTGGAGGCCAGACAACTTCTAGAAAATGTTCAATAGATGAATTGCAAAAAGGGGCGGGTTTTAAACCCGCCCCCACAAAACATCTTATAGCTTTATCACACTCTGCAATCCACACTCGGATCTGAACAGATCTGATGACATACATCTTCCGGTACAAAACTACCATCAGCCTTCACACATGGAGCTGGAGGTGTCATCGGACCACCGCCACCGAATTCCTGAGGAGCACTAAAATTGTGCTTCTCAATGAAGTAGACCTGTGTACAAGGAGCAATAGCACCGGCAAATGTGAAGGATGCTGTAGTAGGATTCACAGCATCATCATAAGAGATCGCAGTGATCGTCAAATTGACATTGCCGAAGCCGTACGCAAGCGGTGTAGGAATTACTGCATTCGTTCCAACAACGTCAAAGCTCCTGCAGTTACCTTCACTAGCAACACAGTAGGTATTGGCTGTTGCATCTATTACATCTACAAACAATCTACCCGGAATAGTATTCGGCACACATGTGTTAGTTCCATCCTCTTTAAAACCGTATTCGGCATCGAAGGTTCCTACATTACCACCGCCCTCAGCGAAATCATTGACACCATTCATCTGTTGCTGCTTACCACAGTCGTAACCACCCATACCTTCGTTTCCAAAGGCCTTCTCTTCAAGTTCCTGACATGGACGCATTGCTGCTTCTATCGCCTCTGCACCTAAAGTCTGAAAGAGATTTTCAAAATCGAGTGATTCAAATGTTCCAGAACAATCCCATGCCCTTGAAAAAGCAGGTGTCGTGATCGCGGCACTTAAACCGGAGATGTCGTAGGCATTTACCTCATCAAAATATGGTGAACCAGATGTTGCTATAATCGTATAACCCTGACTGACCTCATTTCCAAAATCACCAGACCTGATAATATTTGAGATACCAAAACACTCCAAACCGGTATGCGTTATCACTCCACATGTCTCTCCCCCAGTAAGAGCGATCATCGGTTTAATCGTCGGATCCGGATTTTCCCAATCGAAATTCGGATTTTCACACAAATATATATTCTGGTAATTTGTTGAATCGATATCAATTCCGAGATCAGCACCGAAGGCCTGCAAAAAGTTATCAAGATCGTTCTGAGGAATATCAAATGGCACCATATCAGCGACCCTCATCGGTGGCTGCGATCCACCAAAACTAAACTTCGCACAACCTGTCGCTGCAGCACCACCAAACCTGGAATAGACCTTACCTGTAAAGGAACTGGCCGTACCTGTGAATGGATCGACGAAGCTTCCGGCAAAGGCACCGCTCACCCTGTTGCTCGAATCAGAGGCGATCGCTTCAAAGCTCATAACTCCATCACCAAAACCACCAGACATATTGCCGGTTGCTAAAGCTGTTCCGGCGGTACCTAAATTGACCAGACCATTTGTAACCGAGCCATCTGCACCGAGATCGACGATAACATTCAGACTATTTCTCTCTGTCTGTCCTCCCCACTGACCGATGTGAATAACGTCAGCAGTATAAACCGATCCAGATGCCGCATATGTGGCCTCATTGACAAGCACCTCTGCCCCAGTACGACCCTCACACATATCGATCTGAAGATCGCCATCTATTATACCAATACGCATCTTCATGCTGCCACCACCCTTACCACCGCCACCTTCGCCCTCTCCCATGCAAGCAGCCTTTCTCTCGGCATCCTCATCGGGTATTCCATCACACATCTTACCCTTTTGTTCGTTATTCTCCTCCGGTGGCTTTATATTATAGTAGGCGTAGGAACCCTCTGGAATTGTAATGAGACCTATCCCCTCCATCGCCTCTGGATAGCACCTCTCGAGCTGCGACATCTGACTCATCCTAATCATCTCTTTTTTGTGCATATTTGCTTCACAACCGGCACGAGAACTCTTACCCACCTCGGTGAGATTCTCACCCAATCCCTTAGATACGCTATTCAAAACAGCAACATTTGCACTTGCACTCGTGCTGTTATCGTAGCTGGAGAGATCGATACTAGGGACACTCGAAAGCGATTTCACAGATGCTGTCGCTTCATCAGTTGAAGAGCTGCTTGAACCGCCTCCGCATGATGTAAAACCGATACCAAAAACCATCAACACCAACCAAAACAACATTTTGTTCTTCATAATAACCCCCCTTTATTAGTTTTTTTAACTTTTCAACAACCACCAAGGGGTTTTATAAGCATACTTCATGCCATATTTTTGGCAGAAAAAACTATAATAAAATCAAGGGGTAGTCATTTTTGAGGGGGTAAGTTCCTACAGGTCGGCCAGGTACTTTTTAATGAATGACGATTTTTAGACAGTTATTTCAATTAGATGGAAACCGTCTGAATCCTGACACTCTCGATCCGACCTTTGGAAACAACGATCTCCCCATAGGAGTTGGCGCTTGCGAACCTTTTGTCGAAGAGGGAGCCGGGGTTAAAAAGCAGAACGCTCCCTCTTACATCATTATATGTTGAATGCGTGTGGCCGAATATTATCAGATCGACGTCATCATCGATGAATGAAGAATAGACATTCTCAATGGTCTGTTTTGGAGAGCCCCAACCATGGATCACACCGACCCTGACACCCTCCTCTTCAAAGATCAGCCGCTCAGGAAGAACCGATTTCAATTCATATGAGTCCATATTTCCGGCGACCGCCCTCAGATTAAAAAGAGAATTAAATTCATCGTAAGCCTCTAGTGATGCAAAATCGCCTGCGTGAACGACGATATCGGCCCCTTTCAAAATGGAAACTATCTCTGGGGGAATCGATTTCACAGTCGTTGGCATGTGCGTATCGGATATCGCGATGATCTTCATATTATTCTCCCCTCTTTTTCTCATTTAAAATCATATCTATCAAAGTTTTGGCCTGGGGTGATAATTCTCTATCCTTGCGATAGACTATCGCAACATCCCGCGACTCTTTAAGCTCTTTAATCCTAATCATCTTCTCACCTTTGAGCTTCTCACCCGATGCCGATAGCTCGGAGAGAAGTCCAACCCCCATTCCCTGCTCTACAAGGCTGATGATCGCTGCCGGATAGTGCATCTCCATTGCGATCGTTGGAATGATCCCCTTTGATCTAAACGTATCCTCGATAAGTTTTCTCGAGTATGAACTCGCAGGATAGAGGATGAGAGGTTCCCCTTTTAAATTTTTTATTGAAATCTGTTTTTGCTTCGTCATGGGAGAATTGCGATTTACCATGGCCACTATCGAATCGCGATACAACACCCTCTTCTCAAGATGCTCTTCCAGATCGTATGCGACAGCCACACAGAAATCGAGCCGGTAATCATCGACCAGTCTTATCAACTCACCTGAAGGCTTCACTTCGGCTTCCATCTGAACGTCCGGAAATTTGAGCTTAAATTTTTTAAGAATCTTCGGAAGCAGAGATATTGCGGCAACGTCGATCATTCCAAATTTTGTGCGGCCCTTTATCTTTCCCTCGAGGCTCATCATATCGCTTTTGAGGTCATCAAATAATGTCAAAAGTAGCCCGCTTTTTTTATAAAGATAATCTCCCGCGTTCGTAGGATTCGAGCGGTCATTCTGTTCAAAGAGCTTTACATCCAGTTCCTCCTCCAAAAGCTTCACCTGCTGGCTCACCGCGGACTGGGTAAGTCCGAGCCTCTTAGCTGCCAGAGAGAAGCCCCTCTCTTCATAGACGCATCTGAATATATTGAGCCGATATATCATATTAGATTTTCCTAATAGTGAATATAATTATTATTAATTTGATTAATAGTAAATTATCCCGATAATGCAACGAAAATTAAAAAGGAGGAAACAAATGACAACTTACAACATCAAACCTGCAAATGGAAAACTCGGAATCATGACGGTGGGACTGGGGGCTGTGAGCACTACATTCATAGCCGGAGTCTTCTCGGTCAGAAAGGGTCTGCAAAAGCCGATCGGGTCGCTCACACAGATGGGAACCATAAGGCTGGGGAAGAGAACGGAGCACAAAACACCGTTCATCAAGGATTTTGCACCGTTAGCTACTTTGAACGACATCGAATTCGCAGCATGGGATATCTTTCCTGACAATGCTTATGATGCAGCTCTCAAAGCGGGAGTTCTTCAAAAGGATCATGTCGGGGCTGTTAAAGATGAGCTTGAAAAGCTAAAACCCCTAAAGGCTGTCTTCAACCAAAACTTTGTAAAGAAACTCGACGGCCCTAATGTAAAGACGGGCAAGAGCTATATGGAGATGGCAAATCAGCTGATCGAAGATATAAACAATTTCAAAAAAGAGAAAAATCTCGATCGCGTCGTAATCGTATGGTGCGCTAGCACAGAGGCCTTTACAAAGCCGACAAAGGCCCATGAAACATTGAAAGACTTTGAAGCTGCATTGGAAGCAAGCGATTCATCCATTGCGCCGAGCCAGATCTATGCTTACGCTTCACTCAAAGCCGGCTGCGGATATGCCAACGGCGCACCGAATTTGACCGTCGATACAAAGGCGATACAGGAACTTGCTGATAAGATGAAGCTTCCAATTTCAGGAAAAGATTTTAAGACGGGCCAGACATTGATGAAAACGATACTCGCCCCGGGACTTAAATCCAGATATTTGGGCATAAGAGGCTGGTTCTCAACTAACATTCTGGGAAACAGGGATGGAGAGGTCCTCGACTGTCCGGAATCGTTCAAATCAAAGGAGGAGAGCAAGCTCTCTGTACTCGATACAATCCTACAGCCTAAAATAAATCCGGACCTCTATGGTGACCTCTATCATAAGGTTCGCATCAACTACTATCCACCACGAGGAGATGACAAAGAGGGTTGGGATAATATCGACATCTTCGGTTGGATGAACTACCCGATGCAGATCAAGGTCGATTTCCTCTGCAAGGATAGCATTTTGGCCGCACCGATAGTTCTCGATCTTGCACTATTCACAGATCTCGCACAGAGAGCGGGACTTCACGGCATTCAGGAGTGGTTATCCTTCTATTACAAATCACCGATGGTTGGCGAAGGACTCTATCCTGAGCACAACCTTTTCATTCAGGAGATGAAGCTGAAAAATACGCTGAGACACATCATGGGAGAGACCGAGCTGACACACACAGGGCTTGATTATTATGGACAGTAAGATCAGCTATAAGCTGTAAGCGATAAGCAAAGGCAATGAAGGGCTCCGAGAAATTGGAGCCTTTTTATTTTTGTAAGTTGCAATTAATCTGATAAATGCTAATTATTGTTTTTATATCTGAAGCGTTTCACGCTTCACTTTTCACGAATCACGTATTAAAAGGGGGGAAAGATGGAGGAGCAAACTTTTCAACCGTTCATCAAAGCACATCAGAAAATTCCTGAATTCACGTTCAAAGCAATCCTGCTGGGAGCGGTTCTTGGCGTCGTCATGGCTGCGGCCAATACTTATTTAGGTCTCTATGCAGGTATGACAGTCGGCGCCAGTATTCCTGCAGCCGTAATCTCGATGGGAATATTAAGATGCTTATTGAAACGCGGCACAATACTTGAAAACAACATCGTTCAGACCATGGCCTCAGCAGGTGAATCGCTGGCCGCCGGTATAATCTTCACTATGCCAGCCCTTCTCATTGCAGGTATCTGGACGGAGTTCGATTATAAAATCGTAACCCTCGTCGCTGTTTGCGGGGGGCTTCTCGGCGTCCTATTCATGATACCGCTTCGCAAGGCGCTGATCATCGAAGAGAAGGAGCTCGTCTATCCAGAAGGCACAGCCTGCGCTGAGGTGCTCGAGGCTGGTGAGAAAGGTGGAAGCGGTGCAAAATACGTATTTTCCGCCGTGGCATTATCGCTCATCTTCAAGTTTTTCATCTCAGGCTATTCGCTGATGAAGGGTACTGTTGAAGCTGCTTTCAAATATGGCAATTCATTATTTTACGGAGGCACAGATATTTCGGTCGCGCTCTTAGGCGTCGGCTACATCGTCCGCTTTAACGTTGCCACACTTGTCTTCATCGGTGGATCGATCGGATGGCTGATCGGCATTCCAATCTACACCTATTTCAACCCTGTCGGTGCAGAAGATGCGCTCGACTCGGCATGGACGATCTGGAGCACTCAGGTACGCTACATCGGCGTCGGAACTATGATAGTCGGAGGCATCTGGTCGATCATATCCATACGCCATGGCATCATGAAGGGACTCAAGGACATCTTCTCATCTTACAAAAACAAAAAGGCAAAACATGAGATATTGAGGACAGACCAAAACCTGCACTCGACATCGCTCATCATAATGGTACTTTTGGCAGCTATTCCGATCTTCTGGCTCTATACGAGGTTCACGGGCACACTCTCGATGGGACTTTTGTGCGGCGGCATAATGATCATAACCTCTTTCTTTTTCGTAGCAGTCGCCAGTTATATCTCGGGATTAGTCGGCAGCTCTAACAGCCCGGTCTCGGGCATGACTATATCCACAGTCATCTTCGCAGCTTTGGTGCTGCTCGCAGCGGGGATGACAGGCAATGCTGCAGTGCTCGCAACTTTGGCGATTGCAGGGGTTGTATGCTGCGCGATCTGCACATCCGGCGACATCTCACAGGATCTCAAAACCGGACAAATTCTCGGAGCTACACCCAGATTACAGGGGTGGGCACAGGTCATCGCCGTTGTGATCTCAGCACTTTCAATATGCCCGGTGCTGACACTGCTCCACAAAGCTTATGGCATCGGAACTGGTGCGGCAGGTTCTCTTAAGGCACCTCAGGCATCGCTCTTCGCCAATCTCATCAAGGCGATCTTTCATCACACAGGGCTTCCTACAACAATGATCATCATTGGCATGGTCGTTGGTGTGGCGCTCATAATCCTTGATGAAATGTTGAAACATAAAAAATGTTCTTTTAGAACATATGTAATGCCTGTCGCCGTCGGCATCTATCTTCCCTTCGGCGTTGCAGTCCCAATTTTCTTAGGCGGATTGATCGCGCTCATCGTCGAAAAGCTGGCATTAAAACATCACAAAGAAGCTGAGAAATCGCTTCACAAGGGAACGCTATTTGCATCAGGTTTGGTCGCTGGTGAATCGATCGCAGGTATCCTCATCGCCATTCCGATCAGCCTGAAAGTTGGGTTACCGATCGCAGGTCCCGCTAGCGATTGGGTGTCGCTCATCGTCTTCGCTGCAATATCATGGACGCTCTACCGTGTATCGTTTAAAAAGGGACGGGTGAATGTTTGAGAAGGGGAGTATAATTGGATTTTTTAACAAGGGGGAACCATGAAGTTGAATCTTAAATTCTTTATCTTGTCAGCTGCCGCTGTTTTACTTATCACTATCATTTCATACTCATGTGGCAGCTCATCGGGAGAAGGGGGAGGAACAGGAATCGTCACAGTCAACAGAACTTTGGAAGGCGCAACCAATATCGCTGTAAATTCGACATTCAGTAAGACATTCACGATGCCGGTGAATACCACAACAGTTGCTTCCACATCTTTTTTCATAGTGCCTACAAGTTCATCCACATCGTCAATTTCCAGGGCCACTTTTAATTCGAGCTCCTGCAATGTTGAAAACAAGCTTGATGCACTAGTGAGCTGCGTATCCACCGCCCAGTGCTCACTCGACCCCATAAATGATCTAACCACCAGTACCAGCTACACAATCTGCTTAACATCCGACGTTCTCTATACAAACGGGACTCATTTCACAGCTGAGATGTTCACCTTCACAACAGCGTCCGAATCGGTCACTCCCGGTGGGACTGTCACCATCAGCGGAACACTCACCACAACATCCGCAAGTTCATCCCTTTCTTCCGTAAAAGATACGATGAAGGCGGCCACCACCGAGAACTATCGCGCATTGATTTTAAACATGACAACGGGCGAACAAAAAGTCGCAGCAGTCGATTCCAATGGCGAATTCTCCACAACTGTGACAGGTGGAAGCGACTATTCTGTCAATTTTCTCGACAGTGACTTCAGCTTCGTAGGAACTCTCGCAACAAACACTCCCAGCGATAACAAGATATCTGTCGCTCTCACGACCGGCACCGACGGCAGCACGACAAATCTTGGAATCGTAACTGCCAACACATCGACCGGCCAGGTAACCTCTGATCAGGTGATAAATGTCTCGACCGGCAATCTGGCCTATGCGGATGACACCGGCCTCATAGCAGGCGGCAAGACAGGAGATGGAACAACTGATTACACAACATCCGTCGGGGCAACAGCATGTACTGCAAGTTCTGCAGACTGTCAGGATTTCGATCACGACGGAGTGCCGGATATATTGGACAGCGACAATAACAACGATTCATATTCGGATGAAGTGGATGGCGTTCTTGACTACTGTGTCCCGGGAGATGTGAAGCTCTACGTCGATAATTATCCGGCAAGCATCGCAGCTGTACCCGGCCTCACACAACCGGGCTTTCCAACACAGGATGAGGTCGATCAGTATCTCGGCAACGGGACCAAATACCAGATCAATATCGAATACACACCTGGAAACGGCTATACGATCGATAATATATCCGAAATCTCAGTATCGACTCCCGGCTACATAACCCAGTATGGATATGTTGCTAATGTGACAAGCGGCCATTCGTGCTTCAATACGCTATGGACTGAATGTAATAGCCAAAAGCTCCTGCTCTCCAACGATGGCACCAAATATGACATCGGCATCACCCGCTCCGGCGCTGAAACCGGTGAGGCACCGATTCTTGAAAATATGTTTCCGGGAGATACATTCATCCTGAATTTTACTATGACGGATGGAACCACTCACACGTGCACCCGAAAGGTCAATATAATACCAAAATACTATGCATACGCATTGCAACAAAACTCTCAAACAATCAGCACTGGCGATACCATACAGCTCAACCTCACATTTCCCGTGACCTTTTCATGGACAGTCCCCTCCAGAAATCCTACAGGAATGACCTACCAGATGATTGTTTCTGCATATCCTGCCAGCGGGTGTGCGGTATCGGATGACATGTCTTCAGCAACATTCAGCGCGGGGATGGGTGGATCTACAGTCACTGTCAACTCACAATCCGAATTCCCGACTTCGCCGATCAATGCATGGGGTATCCAGTTTTACGCAATCACAGATAACGGCGACCAGTCATTCACTACCATGATCCAATATACGACACAGGGAACAAACCCCTGTCCGTAAAAACCAAAAGCGCATGTGGCATGTAGTATGTGGTAAAGGGCTCTTGAAAAAGAGCCTTTTTTTTAGGTAGAGAACAAATCTGCAAGGACAACTTCGTTTGTAACCAGCTCATCGCTATAAACATTTTTCTTCACACCGAACGTTGTAACCATTACCAAAAAAAGATGCTTCTTTTTCCCCTTGGTATTTTCCTGAAAAACTATCATTTTGTTCTTCAATTCTTCGGCATAAGATTTATCTATCTCAAACTCCTTTTCACAATGTTTGATCTCACAGATTGACACAATCCCATCTCCCCTATCAAACAACAGATCAATCTGGGCTCCTTTTTCCCCGGATTTTCCATGAGACACACACCTCCACGAAGCAACCTCCGCAGGAATTTTATCAATCTGCAACTTCTTTTTAATCTGAAGTGAATGTTTTATGCAGATTCCTTCAAAGGCGTAACCAGCCCATGATTTCCACGATTGAGACTGAGCTTTCTTATCCCAATAATTATGATCACTCTTTGCAAAAATTCCTTTTGGAGCATTTTTTATCCATTTGAGATAAAAATAGGAATATTCATCAACGACTCTATAGTAAATATCCTTTTTATTTTTTTGATACGGAACAAAGCTGGCTATAAAATCAGTCTCCTCCAATTCATCGAGATATTTATTCAAACCGCTTCCCGATGGAATGCCTGTTTTCTCAATCAGTGAGTTTCTTGAAATTCCCTGTCTACTTTTGGCGATTTCACGGATTATTTTTTCATGATTTGTCGAATGCTTAAAAAGCGATGAAAAAAGTTTGCTAAATTCGTCATACAATATGCCATTTTTTCTGAAGCATATCCGGTTAACATTTTGAGCTGCAGAAAAACCCTTTTCCACCTGATTCAGATAATAAGGAATTCCTCCCAATACCATGTAGAGTTCAAGAATCTGTTTTTCATCACATTTGATATTCCGATCTTCCAAATATGCCCTTGTTTCCGACAGATCCAAAGGTCGCAAAAGAACGACTCTCGTCAGGCGATTGTGCAGACCTCCTTTAGCATAGACCAATTTTTCCAACATCCATGAGGCAGCCGAACCGCACAGCACGACTTTGACATTGCTAAGCTTTGACCACTCGCTATTCCAATAATGGTCCAGCTGCTGTAAAAAGCCTGACTTAGGAGTGGCAATCCACGAAAGCTCATCAAAAAAAAGGGTGATTATTTTTGACTCCGAAATCTTTTTCAATTCGGCGGTTAGCATTTCAAAGGCATACTGCCAGTCAGGCAGAGGCAAAAGCGGGACTTCCCTTGGAAATGTTTTTTGAAAAACCCTTGAAAATATTGACAGCTGATCTTCCATCGAACCATCTTTAAGACCGCATACCTCAAAAAATATGCTCTTTGGTTCGAAAAAATGCCTGACTATAAAGGTCTTGCCTATCCTCCTGCGGCCATAAAAGGCCATCAATTCAGCTTTACCTGAATCAACAGCCTTTTGAAAAATCTCGATTTCTTCCTGTCTCCCGATTATACGTTCCATAAGATTTGGCAGAATATAAACTATTATAAACTGCCAAATCAAGCTAAAAATGATCGATTTGGCAGAATATAGGAAGTTATAAACTGCCAAATCGAGCTATAAATACATCGATTTGGCAGAATATTAATTAGCCTGATTACAAACTAACAAACGCCTTGATTTTATTGGCTATTATGGATAGTAAAATAATGGTAAACTGAAAGACACAATATGAATCATATCCTCCTATGTTTCGGACACCTCACATTAGTCTTCATATTCCTCGAAAAAAACGAAACCTTTTTCCTGTAATACCGATAATGACAACATGATAGGAAAAACACCAAATCTCGCTCAAATCCACGGGCGGGAAAATTATCGACAGTTCTTACTGAAACAGCAGCCCTTTTATAACCCGAACGCAAAGCACGCATCCTTCCCTCATTCAGATGGAAGAGCAAATCCAGATCAGAATAAAAGCTATCTTGAATACCAAAGAGTACTCAACGGATATGAGTATTTTCAAAGAGGAACGGACAAACAGGATCATATTAAGGATAACACTGGGCACAAACTTCATCTCAATGTTACAATATCTCATGTTATGGCTGTTTCAGAATATCTCAAACAAAACGCCTATTATCATAAATTTCTTGAAGGTGGCACTCCAGTGGACGGAAAGATATTTACGATTTACATCGGATCTTTTGAATTGGCCTTCTCTCTAGCTGCCCAAATCAGCATCGACTTAGATGGCATGCTTTCAAAGCCACATTCGGAAGATAAAGATGAAATTGAGTACGCTCCGAATGTGTGTGGCAGATTTCGCCCCTTTATCGAAGATTTCAGTCGTCAATCGATTATTGAACAGATGCGCTCTCCCAAGAAAGCCGAATTTAATGAATACGGCCATGAAATTCGTGGGATCTGCTCGTTGAGCGAATTCAACATCTGGAACCCAGCGCCAGAAGAGACTCAATTCGAAGAATCGTACAATCGATTGGCTGACATTTATGGCGAATATTTCCATGGGTAATAACTAAAAACAAAAAAGCGTATATTGCATATGGTATATACGCTTTTATGTTTTAATACTCTCCAGCGCCCTTTTCGCTGCCTCAATGAGAGGTTTCACGGAGACTTCAGAACCGACCGCCTCTTTCATCCAGACATCTGGAGCGACTGAACCGATGCGGCACATGCGTTCCATCTCCTTTGCGAGATTTTTATTCTTCAAATATTCCTGAATCTGAAAATAGATGATGAAACCGAGCGGATAGTCGGGAAGGTATAGTGCAGAGTCTATCATGTGCGAATATACGCCAAGCAGCACTGATTCTTTCTCACCAAAATTTTTTGCAAAATATTTGTTCCAGATATCCTTTGAGATATTAAGCACTGCATCTTTAAGCTCTGCGGGCTTAGCATCTGGATGATCATACATCCAGTGCCATACTCCCATATCGACAAGGGCAACCCCCCCTATCTCAGCCGTCGTCCAGAGCGTATCGAGCACTTTATAATGATCGTCCTCTTCCTTTTTATCAACAACCCCAAGCATTTCAAGGTCAAGATCCTGCAACGTAAATGCGAATGCCTCTGTAAAGGCGGTATTTGGAACTCCTCTGAGTACGTTATAATCCATGCGATTTAATGAATAGACCGTTTCAACTCCATGCCCCAGCTCGTGCATGAAGACGTTGAAGCCCTGATAATCGACCCCATCCTTTGGAACCCTGAGACGAATATGCGCCTTATCAACCTTGCGCCCGGGGCTCATGGCGTGACCCGCTGCGCGCGATGAGTCGAGTTGAATCCTCTCCCCCAGATACTCAGCCTCCTCAGGCATGAAGCCAAGCCTCTTCAGGACATTCGGAATATCCCGCTGCAACGCTTCTACATTAGGATATTTTGCCTTCACAAGTTTATCGAGTTCATCCATGCTCTTCTTAGGTTTCGGTTTGAATCCGTGATACCAAATATCGAATGGGCGCAGAGACCTTCCCAATCTATTTTTTACAAGCTCTGCTGTCTTGGCAACTTCATCGGACTTCAAAAGCTCAACAAAGAGCCCTTCCACTTTCTTTTCTGGAATTTCCCGATGTTTTTGAAAACGCCTGTCGATGTGGGTAGGCATAAGTGGATAATATTTATCCTCCTTGCGGTAGGCATGAAAGACATTCAGCAATATCTCATAGCGCCTGTTGTTCTCTGTTGAGTTATCGCCACCCCCCTTCAATTCGTTTGTGCGCGGCACCCAGTCTAACTTATCGGAATTGACGAAGGACTTTGGTACCTCCTGATGAACGATCCGCTTCATCACTTCATAGATCAGCTCCTGCTTTTCGATTCCATCGGGATCGAGATAATCGGCTTTGATCTGATCTCTCAAACCCCAATGGCTGATCAGCTTCAGGCCTTCAGGGAAAAGGCGCTTGCCGTTTTGTGTCAGTATTTTGTTCATGAAGAAATTATAGTTGTAGATGTATTCATCCGCTTCGACGAAAGCCTTATTGATCATGCTCTCTATCTCTGATGGCACCCTCGCATCAAAACCGGAAGCCACCCTATCTTTCGCCCAGCGATCCCTCGACCAGTCGCCACACTCTTTCAAACGTTCATCGAGTGAGAGAATTTCGAAATTGAGCAGAATGACGAATGCGATCTTGTGAGAGAACATATCATCGACGAAGTGCGCGCTTGGGCTATATCCCGCAAAGAGCCTGTCGATCGGCTTTAGATCCCCCTCATCGACATCGAGCTTCCAGCGCATCTCGCGATAGATCTCCTTGAGATATCCCAAAAGGGTTTCAAAATAGGAATCGAAGCGCTTTGTAAGTTCAGATCGTTCTTTTTCGTCCGACACAAAGTGTTCCAGACAAATTTTCTCCAGATCCCCGATCGATCCATCCCCCTCTTTCCAGAACATAGCGACCTGCTTTAACCCGGTTTCGATACGTTTGCGAGATGCCTCGCCATGCTTTTCGATGAGCTTTTTTGAAATTAAATCCAACTGATCTTTTTTGAACATTGTTCCTCCAGCGGGCGGCTCGCGAGCCGCCCCTACATTTTATATTATTTTTTCTGATGTTTGCGGCGCCATAGATATGGTGGATCGAATTTTGGCTTTGGCGCAGATTTTGCCGCCTCTGTTATTTGAAGGGCAAATTCTCTGAACCCGTTGTCGCCATAATGCGAGATCGTCTCATAGGCCAAGGAGGCCTTGATGAGCTTCACAGAGAGAAGCTCACCGTCGATCAAAACATGCGCAAGCGTTCTTCCATACATATCCTTTTTCGATCTGATTATTATCACCCTTTTGGCAGCTTTAAGAAGATCGTTCGTCATCTTCGTCGCTTCGCGTCCAAAGGGCTGATCGATCGATATCCCATGCTCCTTGTGGGTGATTTCCGGCGTATCCATTCCAAGGACGCGAATCTGCTCCTCCCCACAGGTGAATGAGTCGCCATCATCGTATTTTATCTTCGACTTCTCACACTCATAAGAGTTGAGAGCGCTACCGGCCCCAAAGGCTGGGATAGAAAAAAGAATGACTAAAGTGTAGATCAATAGTTTCATATGTATCTCCAATGGGAAAAGGGGTGTATTGAATATGGTATATATGTGTTTTCTTCCATATCAACTTATCAGTGGCATTAAAACAAAAAAATGTTAAAATATTTCAAAACACAGCAAAGGAGTTATTTATGTCACAATCAGTTATCGTCTCAGCAGTACGCACGCCTATTGGAAACTTTCAGGGGGCGCTTTCACCATTTTCAGCGACAGAACTCGGCGCTGTCGTGATCGACGATGTTATTCGTAAAGGCAAGTGCAAGCCGGCCGATGTCGAATATTGTATCATGGGCTGCGTGCTTCCTGCGGGGCTCGGGCAATCACCTGCAAGGCAAGCAACTTTGAAATCGACACTTCCTCCTTCGACTCAGGCGCTCACTATCAACAAGGTCTGTGGGTCAGGACTGATGAGCGTCATGATAGCCGATCAGATGATTCGATGCGGCGATCACGAGATCGTGATGGCCGGCGGGATGGAATCGATGACCAACTCACCATATCTCCTCCCAAAGGCGAGAAACGGTTACAGGATGGGAAATGGCGAGATCATCGATTCGCTCGTGAACGACGGCCTGTGGGATTTAAAATCGAATCAGCATATGGGATGTTGTGCCGATCTTTGTGCAAAGGAAAATGATATCAGCCGAAAAGAACAGGATGAATTCGCATCTGAGAGTTACAGAAAGGCACTTGCTGCAATTAAAGATGGGGCATTTAAAGATGAAATCGTCCCTGTAAAAATTCCTCAGAGGAAGGGAGAGCCCCTCATTTTCGATACGGACGAAGGGCCGGCTAAGGTGAATTTTGAAAAGCTTCCAAAATTAAAACCATCATTCGGAGAGGATGGGAGTGTGACAGCAGCAAATGCTTCATCCATAAATGACGGGGCTGCAACCGTACTGGTGATGTCAGAAGGAAAGGCAAAAAAGTTAAAGCTAAAACCTCTCGCAAAAATAGTTGCACACGCAGGTTTTTCAAAGGATACGGTCGAGTTCACAACCGCGCCCGTTGAAGCGATCGAGAGGGTTCTGAAAAAGGCTAAACTTAAAATTTCAGACATCGATCTATTCGAGATCAACGAAGCTTTTAGCTGTGTAGTCTTGAACGTTATAAAAAAATATAAGCTCGATCCCAAAAAGGTGAACATCAACGGCGGAGCGGTTGCACTCGGTCATCCTATAGGCGCAAGTGGCACAAGAATCTTAGTCACGCTAATTCACGCGATGCGCGCTAAAGGAGCAAAATTCGGTCTTGCTACCCTCTGCATCGGAGGTGGAGAGGCTGTGGCGATGATTATAGAAAGTGTAGAAGTGTAGGAGTGTAGAAGTGTTTGAGTTTAGGATATTGGTGTTTGCTATCCACCTAAACGCCTACAGCCTATCAACCTGAACTATTATGAACATCATTGTAACCATAAAACAGGTACCTGATACTTTGGCGATTACTGTTGACCCTGAGACTGGGACGCTAAATCGAAAGGGTGTGCCATCGATCATCAATCCAGAGGATAAGAACGCGATCGAAGCTGCGCTTATGCTCAAGCGTAAACATGGAGGAAGCGTCACTGCTATTTCGATGGGGCCTCATCAGGCACAGGATGTGCTAAGAGAGGCGCTGTGTCTTGGAGTCGATCGGGCTATTCTTCTCACAGATGAGCTATTCGCCGGCGCCGACACGCTCGCTACGGCTTACACCTTGTCATCTGCTATTAAAAAAATCGGAAATTTTGATCTCATCATCGCCGGTCATCAGGCGATCGATGGCGATACGGCGCAGGTGGGGCCACAGCTCGCAGGATTTCTGAATATCCCGCAGATCACGAATGTCGTGGATATGAAGATCAGCGCAAGTGGAAACCACTATTATATAGAAGCGAAGAGCAAATTCGGACACTTGGTTCGCAAAGTCCGCGCTAAATTGCCATCGCTCATCACGGTCGTAAAAGAGACCAACAGGCCAAAATATACAACGATAAATGGGATTTTAAATGGCTATCGAAAGAGAGAGATAGAATGCTGGAATTGCGATGATATCAAGGCGGCAAAACACAGGATAGGTCTCATCGGCTCACCCACCTCCGTACTAAAAACTAAGTGGGTTGAACACAAGAGGAAAGGAAAGACGATAAAAGGCTCGCCGGAAAAAATTGCAGACGAAATTATAAAATTTATGGAGAAGAAGGAAATCAAAGGCGCATATAGTATATAGCATGTGGTTAGGTCGGTTCGCGAACCGCCCCTACGAAAAACATTTTTGTAAGTAACCCATTATGAAAATCTTAATAGACAAAAATAAATGTACCGGCTGTAAAAAATGCATACCCTCCTGTCCCTATGATGCGATCGTCATGAAGGGAAAGCTCGCAACCATCGACGAGAGGTGTACGCTATGCGGGGCATGTTTAGAGGCCTGTCCATTCGACGCTATTGCTTTATCGAATCAGATGGAAAAAATACGAATGGATGTCTCGTCATTCAAGGATATCTTTGTCTTCATCGAAAACTCGCATGGGAAAATAGAGAGAGTCTCTTTGGAACTACTTTCAAAGGCCTTTGAACTTGCAAAGGTTTCGAAACAAAAAGTCGCAGCTGTATTGATCGGTGATGACGTGAAGAGTTTATCTCAAGAACTAAAAAAATATAATCTGAATAAAATTATAATCGCAGAACATGAGTTTTTAAAAAACTACGAGACTCTCCGCTTCACAAAGGTCTTTGGCGGGATAATAAAAAAATACAAACCCTCTATAGTTTTGTTTGGGGCGACTCCCCTTGGAAGAGATCTCGCCCCCAGAGTCGCCAACATGGTACAGACAGGGCTCACAGCGGATTGCACGGAGTTTGCTATCGACAAAGAAAGTGGCCTGCTTTTACAGACGAGACCTGCCTTCGGTGGAAATCTTATGGCAACTATAGTATGCCGCGATCACCGACCTCAGATGGCCACGGTGAGGCCCGGCGTTTTTAATATCCCCACCACATCATCCTCTGGAAAAAAAAATAGTGTGGAACATTTCGAAGTCGAGCTCACACAAAATGATGCTCAAAGCGAAATAATAGAAGAGGCGATCGAAAGCATCGAGCATGCAAATCTTGCAAACGCAAAGATTATAGTATCCGGCGGAAGGGGTATGGGTGAGAAGAGGAATTTCAAACTCCTCTACGATTTGGCGAAGGCATTGGGTGCTGAAGTCGGCTCCTCGAGGGCTGCGGTCGATGCCTTATGGATAGATCACGAACACCAGATAGGACAGACAGGAAAGACCGTTCAGCCCGACCTCTACATCGCCTGCGGGATATCGGGCGCCATACAGCATCTGGCCGGTATGTCGAACTCGAAGTATATCATAGCGATAAATAAGGATAAAGAAGCCCCAATTCATAAAATTGCAGATCTCTCCATAGTCGGCGATCTTTTTGATATCATTCCGAAGTTAATTAAAACAATTAACAATACAAAATACCCAATTACCAATAATTGTTAATTGACTTTATTGTTAATTATTTTGAATTTCTTGACATCTTTTCCATCACATTATAAATGCCCCTCGGTCTTTAATAAATCCAAAACAATCTAATTTAACGAAGGAGAAAAAAAGATGAAGAAAAGTGTAATAGTGTTTTTGGCTCTTGTCGCGTTTATCGTGACACCTCTGATTTCAAACGCCCAAGAGGAGGGTGTAACATCAAAATTCCCCATCAAGATCTATGGATTATTGTGGGGCAACGGCGTTTGGGGTGATTCAGAGACTGATCTTCTGAACAATTTGACTTTAAAATCTATCAACGCACCCACGCACGCGGTCGATGAAGCGACAGTATCGCCGAATGATGGATACATCGGTTTTACCGCTCAAAACACGAGACTGGGCTTTCAGGTGATGGATCATACATTCAACAACGGCATATATGCCGGTGGCAAGGTCGAGTTCGACTTCTGGAACCAGAACACGAACCAGTTTCGTCCGAGGATGAGGCTTGGGTTTGTGAAGTTCGGCAAAGGCATATGGAGCTTCGAGGGTGGTCAGGACTGGGACGTTTTTTCACCCTTGCTCCCTGCAACCACAAACGCAGCTATCTTGTGGATGTCCGGAAACCTGGGCTTCAGACGTCCCCAGATGCGTTTCACTATCGACTATAAGTTTGGCGACGGCGCTGGAATTAAGTACGATATGGCAGTTGCCAATCCCGGTAACTG
This sequence comes from Pseudomonadota bacterium, assembly GCA_043818055.1. GTDB lineage: Bacteria > UBA10199 > UBA10199 > 2-02-FULL-44-16 > JBDRGF01 > JBDRGF01. Next base: position 24,192 of record JBDRGF010000028.1, read on the forward strand.
GGATATCATCACACAGCCCGGCTTAGACACCAGTTTCCCAGACATTCAGGATTCGCTTGCTTACTACAATGAAAACTTTATGGCTGGAAAATTATACTTAGGCGTATCCACTCTCTTTGGAAAAAGAAATTATGGAAGAAAGAGAAACATCTGGGGATATTCTTTGAGTCTCCAGGTTCCGCTTCACAACTACTTCCAGTTAGTCGGCGAAGTCGCATATTCCAAAGGCACGAGCGATTATATGACGAACGCTTCGACAGATACGAATGGAACAAACAAAGTCTTTTCAGTATGGGCAAATCTTATCAGTAAATGGACAGGCTGGTTTGAAACAGTAGTCGGTTACGGACTCGACGATCCAAAGAGGATGGTTCCGATCACTGCGGGAGTCGTAAACGTCAACAAGAACCAGATGATCCTGGGTGCGTTGAAGTTTCATCCGGTGAAGCCCCTCACTTTGGCAGTTGAATATGAAAATATTCGCACAAATTACGTGGGCGGCGGAAAAGGCACAGCGAATGTGGTGCTCTTCAGCACGATATACGCGTTCTAATTAAAGAAAAAAACGCATGTGGCATGTAGCATGTGGTATATAGTGAAAAAGGCCGAAGGGAAAAACCTTCGGCCTTTTTGATTTTTACGATTTTAAGGGATTTTAATCACGCATTCTCAATCACTTCCCAGCAGTTGATCCAATTGTCGCCACCCATCGTTCCATATTGAGCGCAGGCAGTGTCGAGTGTCGTAGAATCACCGCTCACCGTTCCTTCAGCTGTGCCGGAGCAATCCCATGTCTGAGCAGTATCAAAAACTATGGTAGGAGCAGTACCGGGAGTCACGAGGTCCTGCCCTTGAACATTGGTTAAATAACTCACTGTAGGATCCGGCAACCTCGTGTCACCGTTCCATCCCTCTGAAGTTTCACCTGATTCCCATGTGCCACCCTGATGAACCGATTCCATATTGTACAAGGTCGCTCCATCACCAAGCGCAAGCAGTGTCAGGTTGTAGTTCTCGTTCGTAGCCGTTGCTGGATTTCCATCGATAAGCTGCATCTCAGAATATGAAGCATTTGAATAACTCCCCTGAAATCCATTATCAGACCAATTGCCTCTGTCATAACCATATGTTGTCCATTGAGTGGAAGACTGAATTGTTGTATATTCGCTCCAATTAGAATTTGGAGGCGTCGAACGATCAGCGCCTGAGTTCTTGGTTTCAATCGTCTTGGATGTGTACATTCCAGTCTCGTTCAGAGCTCCAGCAACCGCTACCTGATGGGAGCCGGTCCAATTGGCATCTGCGAAGTTTCCCTTGGAAACCATATTCACATTCGAGCCCGTGATCGCCTGATTTACATACTCATTCTGCGTGCCAGCGGTGCAAGCGAACATCTCAAAACCTGTCACAACTCCACCTGTCTTTGTGATCTTCATCTTGATCTTATCCGGTGCCTCCTGGTCGCCTGTGATACTCAGATCAAAGACATGGTACTCTCCATCATACGGATCGACTGTTCCTATCTGCGTGTTGGTCCCAACGAGATTCTGTATATAGCAGAGGATCATATCGGCCTGCGAGGCAGATCTCACAGCCTCCCTGATACCATTGAATGCCTGACAGGCAGCCATTGAGCTGTTTGCACCAAAATCGGCGCCAGTGGTGTTACCCAGTCGCATCCCCGTTGAAGCGGCCTTCGTAACTACAACCCCTTTGGCCGCGACATTTGCTGTCGTCCCTGCCACAGGCCCCGTCGCTCGCGGCAGATCTTTGACGCTCGCAATCTGCGGTGTCGTGCTGGTTGTCGAGCTCGAGCCTCCGCATGCGGCGACCATCGCCACCATGAGGGCCAAAACTACCATCGCAATTCGCTTTCTCATACATCCCCCTTTCCATAAATACGGTTTTTTAAACCGTTTGAATTTTGGGCGATTCTATAACAAAAGATACAAAAAATCAACCAATACCAAAAGACCAAGATCGATTGACATAAAGGGTCAAAACCCCTATATAAAGCGCCCAAAACGTATTAAATTAAGGAGGAAAGTATGACTGATGCACACACGATTAAATCCATGATGGATGAAAAGAGGAAATTTGAGCCGTCCAAGGCGCTTTCGGAACATGCCTGGGTGAAGAACTTTGAAGAATATAAGAAGCTCTGGGAGCGTTCGATCAACGATCCCGATGGTTTCTGGGCCGAACAGGCGGATAATTTTTTCTGGTACAAAAAGTGGGATAAGGTTCGCTCTTATGATTTCAATAACAAGATAGAAATTAAATTTTTCGAAGGGGCAAAGACAAACATCTCGGTGAACTGCCTCGATCGTCATGTGAAAGAGGGCAACGGCGACCGCACGGCTATCATCTGGGAGGGCAACGAGGAAAACGAGACAAAAAAATACTCCTATAAAGAATTGTTGGCCCAAGTCTCCAAATTCGCAAATGTTTTAAAAAGCAAAGGGGTGAAAAAGGGAGATCGCGTCACTATCTATATGCCGATGGTTCCTGAGCTTGCTATCGCAATGCTTGCTTGCGCAAGAATCGGCGCGATACATTCCATAGTCTTCGGCGGTTTCTCAGCTGAGGCATTGAGGGATCGCATGCTCGACGCCAAGAGCACATGCGTCATAACATCCGATGGAGCCTTCCGCGGACAGAAGAAGATCCCCATGAAAAACTCTGTAGATGCCACAATAAAGATGTGCGCTGACGCGGGTATGAATATCACAACCTGCATCGTCTATAAAAGAACCGGTTGCGAGATTTCGATGGAAGCAGATCGCGATTACTGGTGGAGTGATGTGATGAAGGATGCGAGTGAGACCTGCGAACCGGAACAGATGGATGCGGAAGATCCGCTGTTCATCCTCTATACATCGGGTTCCACGGGAAAACCGAAGGGAGTTTTACATACGACTGCTGGATATATGGTTTTTGCAGCGACAACTTTTAAATACATCTTCGATTATCATAAAGAGGATGTCTTCTGGTGCACTGCCGACATCGGCTGGGTGACAGGTCATAGCTATATAGTCTACGGTCCATTGGCCGACTGTGCGACGACAGTGATGTTCGAAGGAGTTCCAAACTATCCTAAGCCTGACAGGTTCTGGAAGGTGTGCGAAAAGCACAACGTAACGATCTTCTATACAGCTCCAACCGCGATCAGATCTCTCATGCGCGAGGGAGAAGAGTGGCCTAAGAAAGCCGATCTCTCCAAACTGAGAATTTTAGGCTCCGTCGGAGAACCAATCAATCCGGAAGCCTGGATGTGGTATCACAAAAATATTGGAAATGAACACTGTCCGATCATGGACACATGGTGGCAGACTGAAACAGGTGGAATTCTTATCACACCGCTTCCCGGCGCTATCGCAACAAAGCCGGGCTCCGCTACCTTCCCATTCTTTGGCGTTAAACCGAAGGTTATAAGAGAGGATGGAAAGCCATGCGGCCCTAATGAGGGCGGGTACCTTATCATCGAAGAACCGTGGCCGGGAATTATGCGCACAGTTTATCAGCATCATGAGCGCTTCAAAGAGACATATTTCTCACGCTTCCCGGGGGTCTATTTCACCGGTGACGGCGCGAGGGTTGATGAGGATGGATATTACTGGTTGATGGGAAGAGTCGATGACGTGATCAACGTCTCAGGTCACAGGATCGGGACAGCAGAGGTTGAAAGCGCACTTGTGAGCAACCACAACGTCGCCGAAGCCGCTGTAGTCGGTTTTCCGCACGAGATCAAAGGACAGGGGCTATATGCTTACGTAACTTTGAAAGCCGGTATTACACCTACTGATGAGCTGAAGAAGGAATTGGTTAAGCATGTCAGAAAGGAGATCGGGCCGATCGCAACTCCTGACATCCTGCACTTTGCAGATGCCTTGCCAAAAACACGATCCGGCAAGATCATGAGAAGAATATTGAGGAAAATAGCTGAAGGAGACTTCTCCAATCTTGGAGATATCAGCACGCTCGCCGATCCGCATGTAGTTGATATTCTGGTACAGGGAAGACATGTGTAGATCGTAATTGTCAAAACTAACAAAACCCCCGAGGTAACCTTAAGGTTCCTCGGGGGTTTTTATTTGTCAGATAAGAGAATGATATAACCATCGTATCTGTCCAAAGTTGATGCAAAATAAAATCAGAGAGCTGGAATTGTTGAACGATATTAAGCTGTTAGCGGCTTTATGGCGCCTTTGGCGGCTTTATGGCGCCTTTGGATTTCAAGATGTATTTAGTACCCTTACCGGTTGTTCCGATGAGCTCAAATACTCCAAAGGAAAGTAAATCCTTTAGATCTCTCGTAGCAGTTCTTTCTGAAACGGCATTTATTTCCTGATAATTTTTGTTTGATATTTCATTTCGTTCTTTCACATACATGACTGCCTTAATCTGCCTTTCATTCAAACCCAGCTTGTAAAGATAATCTTGGGTATAGATATCCTTTCTAAATATCACTTGAAAACCGTCCTGGTGTTCTTGAAATTCCGGCTCTGGGAGATCTGCTTCTATACACAGCTTTCTTATCTTTTCGATACCGCTTCCCCACTGTTCTATCATACCCGTCTCGTAAAAAACCTGGCCAATGCCGTTATTGCGCAGAACAGAATTGTGAGGTTTAAAAAGTTTTTCAATTGTCATCCCGAAAGGCAATTTTCCGGGATTCCATATTGAAAGTCGGTCATCATAAATTCGCACTTCGGCATTTGAAGGATGTGTATAATCCCTGTGACATACAGCATTAATAAGAGCTTCACGCAATGCATCTAATGGATAATCCCAAACTTCATCACGTTGGGGTTTTCCACTAATAATAAACTTAACGTTTGTATTCTTGCGAATAAAATCCATCGACTCATCGACCTGATCTATCAGGACACCACCAATCATCCTGTCATCAATTACAAGTGTTTCGCCCTTAAATCTGCCGCAATGCAGTTGAGACAATGAGCGTGGAGGTTCTTTGCCGAAAAGAAGAAGAGCAGCCCAAGTTGGTTTGCCATTTTTTATCAATTCCCATTTCTCCAGAACAGATAGAGGCAATTCGTTTTCTTTAATAGTTCTGCGGCCAGATTCGTTTGCCCGGCGAATATATCTCTTTACCTGTTCTATATCTATTGACTGTATTTTAGCGTCCCGCGCCGGCAATTTATCCCAGCTTGTACCAGTGGAATGCAAGTGCATGTCCGATATTTCTCTGGATGTCATTGCACGATTGCTGGCACCAACTCTTATAAAATGCTTTCCCTTTACAGATACCGGTTTGATTGGAAATTCTTTGATCTGGATAACCACAATTTCCCTTTCATCGAGTTTCTCTACCTTCATTTCGGGAATGATTCGAGGATCTGTTGCCTGTGAGATTTGATTAGCCCAGTCCTTCAGAACTTCACCATTAGCAGGACAATCTTTGACCACACCTTTTCGCGTAATACCGATCAGGATCATGCCGCTATTGGTATTAGCAAAGGCTCCTGCTGTTTCAATTGTGTCCTTATCAAAGCGCTCCTTGAATTCGACCGTCTCCGATTCGCCCTTTTTGATAGTGGCCTTAAGCTCTTTGGAAATCATTTTAACCTCTAAGAATGGGTGACTACTATAACGAATTGCAAAGGTATTCAATCCACCCTGATCTTTAATTTATCTCCCGGCTTGATGTTTTTTGAGTTTTTTAGATCTGAATTCCACTCCATGAGTTTGGCTATTGTGACGTTGTGTGCTTTAGCGATATTCCAGAGCGAATCACCATTTTTTACACGATAGAGATTATCATTTTTAACATTTGTGTTCGTCTTTGAAACATCGGCCATTACAGACTTAGATGAATGTTCGCTTCGCCGCGTAGATTCGAGGGTAGTTTTATTCACCTTTAGCTTCATCCCCGGTTTGATCTGATTGCTTTTCAATCCGTTGAGCCTCTTAACTTCATCTATGCTCAAACCGTATTTATTGGCTATTCTCCAGAGCGACTCCCCCTCGATCACCGTATGAAATGAATTTCCAGCATTAGAGGGAGAAGAGCTTTGAGCGACTGACTGAGGCGTTACAGACTTTGGTGCTTGTACAGCAACATCCTGAGACGAAGAGCTTTTATCTACTGATCCGGTAGTAACAGTTTTTGGTGTTGGCGCAGCGGCAGATGCAGCGACCTTAAGCTTCATCCCGGGATTGATGCGATTCTTCTTCAACCCGTTAGCACTTTTGAGATCATCTACCGACATTCCATATGCCGTGGCTATGCTCCAAAGCGATTCGCCAGCCTTAACATTGTGATTGCCACTTGTAGAGATGGCAACGGCCTTTCTTTCGACTTTCTTACCATCTTCAGAAGTTCCTCCGGAAGCCCCGTAAATCACCAATTTCTTGCCTGCCCTGACCTTTTTGGGATTAGATATTCCGTTCCACCTCATGACATCCTTAATTTTAACCACATAGCGGTCAGCGACATGGCTCAACGTCTCACCCGACTTCAGCGTATGATAGAATTTCCCCTGTTGGGAGTTGCTTCTCTTTTTGCTCACCCCCGCGACCTTTATACGGGATGACTTTGGACCTGACCCACCACGATATATTTTCAAAACAGAACTGATCCTCAAATGCCTGTTATTGGAAATCCCGTTCCAGTTTTTCAGCTCGGAAACCGAAACACCATACTTTCGCGCAATTCTTGAAAGTGTATCTCCCTTCTTCACCCTATGATAGGCATAACGAATCCTATCCTCCTTAGGAAGTTTTGCGTAAGCAAGCGCAAACGCCTTCGCCTTTCCTTTAGGGACCTTAACCTGATAATTTTTCTCACCGCTCGGCGTCACCCCTCTGAATAGAGCGGGATTCAGATCGAACACATCATCAAACCCGACGCCGGCACACTTTGCGACGACCTCAAGATCTGTCTGGCTTTCAACTGTAACAACATCGTATTCATCAGGACTGTCATATTCGATACCTGCAAATCCAAATTTTTGAGGCTGCTTCGCGATGATCGCAGCAGCGATAATTTTAGGAATATGATTCTTAGTCTCCTCCCTGAAAAGCCTGCGATGGCTGCATATCTCCCAGAAATCGCGGCTGCCGGATTTTTTCAATGCTTTGTTTACCTTACCGGGACCTGCATTGTAGGCGGCTAACACCAGATACCAATCGCCATAGTCCTTATAGAGATCTCTTAAGAATTGTGCCGCTGCGTGAGTGGAAAGAACAGGGTCACGCCTCTCATCAACTGAATCGTCAACCTTGAGTTTATATATCTTCGCAGTCGATTTGATGAACTGCCACGGGCCGACAGCGTGAGCCCTGGAATACGCATGAATATTGAATCCGCTCTCGATCAAAGCGGAATATATCATATCCCCTGGAACACCATACTGCGCAAGGATTTCGCGCATCATCTTCTCATAACGTCCTGATCTCTTCAGATATCTGGCAAAGGAGCTTCGCCCTTTCTTTTGAAAATACTCGAGCCAGGCGATAACATCGTCATTGAGCACTACTGGAATATCATACTCAGGCAATTTGTTGATCTCATGCTCCTTAAGATATTTTTTCCTATCCTTGTAGCTATAACCTTTACCTCCTTTGAATGTCGCACATCCTGTGAGAGCAACAACAGACAATAGAAGATATATGATAATTTTATATCTCATCAAAAACTCCTTAATCACTTTAATTAGAAATGCATATAGCATGATTGCGTTAAGCGTCGGTCGAAAGACTAATATTGTTTCTTCGCGCTTCACGCTTCACGGGTGGACGCTTCACGAATTTCATGCCATATGCTGTTTTTTCAGTCCGCCTGTTTTCTCAAAAAGGTCGGAATATCGAAATCATCCTCCTTGAATTCAAGAACTCCGAGATCTCCGGCGATCTTTTTGAGCTCTGATTCGCGTTCGGACAACCCCGCCTTCTGATCGAAGAGGACGCCAGGATTGATTGCGCGTTTTGATTCCGGCGCGTGTCTTGTAGCTGCCACTGGTTGAACTGCGACAGTTGGGGTATCGTTTGTTTCGCGGGAGTAATTGCCATGGGAATTATGGCTTTCAGTTTCAGCCTCAGCATCTGCACTGATCGTATTTCCAGCCCATGAGCTGGTTTTTAACATATGAGTCCCCCTGCCCCACTGAGGACGAGCCGTCGGTCCGGCACTCTTCTTGAACTGTGTAGTTTTGACGATCGGCCTGTTCATCTGCTTGTTAAAACCTGTGGCGATGACGGTCACGTTGATCGAATTTTCCAATGACTCATCGACAACCGCACCAAACAAGATATTAGCATCGTCATGCGCCTCAGACCTTATGATATTCGAAGCCTCACTGATCTCATGAAGCGTCATATCGGAGCCGCCTGAAATATTGATCAATATGCCCGTTGCGCCCTTTATTGAAACATCTTCAAGGAGCGGCGAAGAGATAGCCTGTGTCGCTGCTTCGATAGCCCTGTTCTCTCCGCTAGCAGTTCCGCTTCCCATGAGAGCCATACCCATCTCATTCATCACAGTTCTTACATCAGCGAAGTCGAGATTGATCAGTCCGTGAACAGTGATCAGATCGGAGATTCCCTTGACGGCCTGATAGAGTATATTGTCTGCCTGTTTAAAGGCGTTTACCATCGTAACATCGCGTGCGACGAGGGCCAAGAGCCTCTCATTTGGAATGGTGATAAGCGTATCGACAGCTTCGCGCAACTCGGCAATTCCCCTGTCAGCCACTGCCATCCTGTGTTTCCCTTCAAAGGCAAATGGCTTTGTAACAACACCTACAGTCAGGGCTCCGAGCTCCTTTGCAATCTTGGCAACCACAGGGGCTCCGCCCGTTCCAGTGCCGCCACCCATGCCGGCTGTGATGAAGACCATATCAGATCCTTCAAGAGCTTCGGTTAGCGCCCTCTGGTCCTCGATCGCAGCGTTGCGACCGACTTCGGGATTCGCTCCAGCTCCAAGGCCTCTGGTGAGCTCTCTTCCCAGTTGAATCTTAGCAGGGGCCGAACTCACTTTCAATGCCTGAAGATCCGTATTGCTGACAACAAAATCGCATCCATCAAGACCTAAGTTTATCATCGTGGCAATAGCATTGCTGCCGCCGCCACCTATTCCGACTACTTTGATCCTCGCGCTCTGACTCTCATGTTCCACAAGTTCAAACATATTCCCCTCCTTAATTTCGTTAAGCGTCCACCCGTGAAACGTGAAACGTATGTGGAAAAATATTATAGCCTTTTCCGCCGACGCTTCACGCTTCACGCTTCACGACTCACGACTCACGCTTCACGCCCCATTAAAACAATTCACCAAGCCACTCTTTCATCCTGCCTCTGACCTTGGTGTAGATATTTCTTTCTCTGACTTTAAATCTGCCCTGTTCGGTCGATGTTGAACCCGCGAGCACTAGCCCCACACCGGTTGCGTAGACCGGGCTTCTCACGACATCGGTGAGACCACCGATCCTTGAGGGCATTCCTTTGCGCACTGGCAGGTTGAAAATCTGTTCTGCCATATCCTCAATACCCTCCATGATAGTAGTTCCACCGGTCAACACCACTCCGGCCGCAAGCATATCTTCATAACCTGAACGGCTGAGCTCCTGCTGAACGAGCGTAAAGATCTCCTCCATCCTCGGTTCGATAATTTCAGCTAAGATCTGGCGCGATAGCACCCTCGCATTCCGGCCGCCGACGGATGGCACCTCTATGGTCTCATCCTTGTGAACTATGCCGGACAATGCGCATCCATAGCGCTGTTTGATCTTTTCGGCTTCGTGGGATGGCGTTCTCAAACCGACTGCGATATCGTTCGTAAGATGATTTCCGCCTAGCGTCAAAACAGATGTGTAAACCAGTGAACCGTTCGAGAAGATGGCTATGTCTGTCGTACCTCCGCCGATATCGATCAGCACCACTCCGAGCTCCTTCTCATCGACCGTCAGCACGGACTCAGCTGAGGCAAGCTGCTGCAATATGATATCGTCCACATTCAAACCGGCCCTGTTGCAACATTTGATTATATTCTGGGCAGAGGTAACGGCCCCCGTCACGATATGAACTTTCGCTTCGAGCCTCACACCGCTCATGCCGACAGGATCGTGAACTCCATCCTGATCATCAACTATGAACTGCTGGGGGATCACATGGATGACCTCCCTGTCCATCGGCAGCGATACGGCCTGAGCTGCGTCTATTACGCGCGCAACGTCAGGGGAAGTAACCTCTCTGTCCTTGATCGCCACGACACCATGGCTGTTGATGCCTCTGATATGTCCTCCGGCGATGCCGGCGTAAACTGAGGATATATCACAGCCTGCCATGAGCTCCGCCTCTTCGACGGCCTTTTTGATTGAGGCGACTGTGCTGTCTATGTTGATGACCACACCTTTTCTTAAGCCCTTTGAGGGATGAGAACCGATGCCTATAATATCGATGCCATTTCCGGCATGCTCCCCGACGATACAACAGATCTTGGTAGTACCTATGTCGAGTCCGACTACCAAATCTTCTCTTTTGGCCATATGCTGACTCCCCCTTTCAATTCCCAACTATGTAGGGCGGTTCGCGAACCGCCCCTACCTTTTATATGGACCAGAATCCCGCTACCACCCGCTCCTGATCTACTGAAATAATATATTTGAGATTCTCTATACTCTTCTCAATAGCCGGATATATCTTATCAATCTGACTGATCCTCTGCTCCGGAAATTCGCTCCCGATCAGCAGGGATATCGAATTCTTATCCGTAATGACAATATACCCCTTTAATGGATCAAATGCCAACTCAGAAACACTAAATTTTTTACCAATTTGAGTATTGTTAAAGTAATTTATTAACTTTATCGATTTCATGAGGCGCTCTTTATCCTCAATCCCGCTTATAATAGCCATATTTCTTGGCTCTCCCGCGTCAACACCTTTAAAGACCTCTCCATCCTCATCCACATAGGAGAGGCTGTTATTCGACAAAATCGCAACGGGTTTATGCTCTTCCACATATATCCAAACGGTATTTGGGAGCCTTCTCCTCACGGTAGCGGCCTTTATCCAGGGATGCTCCAAAAGCCTCTTCTGAACATCATCCACATTGAGAGAGAAGAGGGATATGCCATCAGGAATTGCTGCGACTCTCTCGACCGCTCCCTTATCGACAATTTTCATCTCTCCCTCTATATCCACCCTGTTCACCGTAAAATAGCTACCTCTGACGATTCCCATATACGCGACGAACAATGCTGAGAGGACGAAAGAGACTACGAGGATTCCCAGCAAAAACTTCTGGGAAAATTTGAAGATCCCCTTCCACCTGTTGCGGCGCCTCACTATAGTCTGTCGCGTTAGGAAACTGTTCATCCCTGTAACCCCGCTCCATTTAAAATTCTCTCTGCAAGTTCGGGAAAATCTATCCCGATGTTATTCGCAGCCATAGGAACCAGTGAGAGCTCGGTCATGCCGGGTATCGTGTTGATCTCGAGAAAATACTCATGATTGTCGTCCGTGACTATATAGTCGATCCTCGCAGCACCTTTTAGCTCCAAAAGCTTTGCCAACCTCGAACACTGGTCCACGATCCTCACGGCGCAATCCTCCGATATCCTCGCTGGAATTATATACTCGCTCTTTCCCTTCGTGTACTTGGCCTCAAAATCATAAAACTTATTTGTTGGGGCAATCTCGAGAAGCGGCAGGATCACTCCATTGAGCACCCCAACAGTTATCTCTCTCCCCTTGATATATTTTTGAACGACGATCTGCCCGTCGGACTTTGCAGCAGTGTCAATAGCATTTCCCAACTCAGCTTTATCCCTGATGATCGTGATGTTGATGCTGGATCCCTCCCTCGATGGCTTGACGATCAGAGGAGGTTCGATGGAAATTCTCTCAAGAAAGAGATCGACCGACTCCTTCTCTGCTGAGAAAAACGCCTCCTCCGGAGTGGACACGCCTATGGATCTTGCGACGAAGCTCGCCATCATCTTGTTCATGCAAACAGAGGATCCTAGCACTCCCGTGCCGGTATATGGAATTTGCTCGATTTCAAGCAGGCCCTGAATACAGCCATCCTCGCCCCATTTGCCGTGCAGCGCGATGACAGCGACATCAATATTTTGAAGTCTCTGAATCAGATCCTCTCCCACATCTATTTCTACAACATTGTAATCTTTCGATTTCAATGCCCTTAACAAAGCTCTGCCGGTCTTGAGAGAGATATCCCTCTCCTTCGTCTTTCCACCCATCAGCACGCCAACCCTCTTATTCTTCCATTTCTCTGTCATATGATTTCCTTTCATCCTCTCCAACAATGAAGATCTCGAGATCCAACGCGACGCCGAATTTCTCTCTCACCTTCTCCCTCACCATGTTGATCAGGGATACGATATCCTTAGCACTTGCCCCGCCTTCGTTGACGACGAAGTTCGCGTGCCTTGTGGAGATCCTCGCCTTACCAATCCTGACCCCTTTGAATCCGGCATCATCGATAAGAGCCCCCGCGCTCTGATTTTTAAAATTTTTAAAGATACAGCCCAAAGAGGGTTCATCGAGCGGTTGCGTCCCTTTTCTCTTCTCCCTGATCCCTTCGATAGTATTCCTTATCTCCTCCGAACTTCCCGTTTTGAGATTGAGGCGAACACTCAAAATCGCCGTAGAACGCGGCATCTTGAGGCGCCTCGTCCCGAAATTGAGCGCGGATTTTCTGATCGAAAGCTCCCTCTTACCCTTCTCAACGACCGTTATCTCCGAGATTATATCAGCTATCTCTCCGCCTGCGCATCCTGCGTTTGTTATTATATTTCCGCCGATCGTACCCGGTATCCCCCACAAAAATTCGGCACCCTTAAATCCGTTATCTATGCACCAGTTGAGGAAATGCGATGTCTGAACGCCCGCACCTACATTGACGAGCACCTCCTCATCACTCTTCCTCTCAACATCGATAGAGCTGAAGGACTCCCCAAAATTGATCACCAGCCCCGGTATTCCACCATCCTTCACGAGCGTGTTCGTGCCGTTGCCCCAGAACATGTATGGAACGCCCTTCTCAACCGACCATTGAATCACACCTTTTAGTTCATCGATGCTCTTGACTGTGACAAAAGCGTCCGTTCTTCCCCCGACGCGCATGCTGCTGTGATTTGACATCGGCTCATCAAAGAGCACTTGCGCTCTCACTATCTTATTCAACTCCTCTTTCAGGATCTGATCCACGTTTCATATCCTCCCTAGATGCTTTTAGCCACTTTTGCAGCCATCTTTGTCACTGAACCTGCGCCCAAAAATAACATAACTTCCTGCGATTGATTGCAGGATAGGCACTCTTTTACGACATCTCCCTCTTCAACAATATATTTCACTTCCTTCGACGGAAAGATCTTTTTAAATTTATCAACAAACTTTAGGCTGTTCACACCCTCAATCTCTGCCTCACCCGCCGCATAAACTTCGGTCACTAAAAGCCTGTCGGCCGGCCTCAGCGCTTCGATGAAGCCATCGAAGTTGGCGGCAAACCTCGTGAATCTGTGAGGCTGAAAGATGGCCGTAAGCCTGTGGTCAGGCCAGCACTCTCTGGCCGCGTTCATCGTAACGCCGATCTCAACGGGATGATGCGCGTAATCGTCGACGACGATAGGACCCCTTCTCGAGAGAATCTGAAAGCGCCTCGCTATCCCCTTAAAACTCCTGAGCGCTTTCAAAGTGTCGCCGAAATCGACACCCAGTTCATCGGCGACAGCTATTGCAGCTGTGGCATTTGCGGCGTTATGAATCCCCACCATCGGAAGCTTCACCTTGCCCAGTTCTTTATCTCCCTTCATCGCGGTGAAAAATATATTCTCCTCGCTCTGAACGATATCTTTATAACAGTAATCGGCATCAGCTTTGCCATATGTGATAACCTTGCGCGTGATCTGCGGAATGATCTCGCGAACGACCGGATGATCGTTGCAGCATACAGCACTTCCATAGAATGGGACCTTGTTCGCAAATTCAACATACGACCTCTTCATATCATCAAAGTCGGCATAATTTTCCATGTGCTCGGGATCGATATTCGTTATCACACCGATCGAAGGTGTGAGTTTAAGAAAGCTCCTGTCCGATTCGTCGGCTTCGGCCACCATGAACTCCCCCTCGCCAAGCTTCGCGTTGCTCTTGAAAGAGATCACCTTTCCGCCGATGATCGCCGTTGGGTCAAGCCCTGC